>JBBRJR010000013.1:0-19240 GCA_038218865.1 Kapaibacterium sp. (SeqCode)
AGTGCCATCAGCACTTTTTCGTCGTTTCTCTCTTTTATTTCAAAGTAAATTGGCTTGCCGAAAACTATTTTTGCACGCCCGCTTTTTAAATCCAATTTGCCCCCGGGCAAAAGATCTCGAGTACCCAAAATAGCTACGGGCACTATCGGCTTCATGCTCCGACTTGCCAAAAGGAACGCGCCACGCTTGAAGTCCTGTAAATTGCCGTCTTTGCTGCGAGTGCCTTCTGGGAAAATCACCACCGAATCGCCTTGCCGAATGCTCTCTATCGCCTCGTCCATGCTTGCCATGCTTTTACGCGGGTCTTCGCGGACTATCCCTATGTAAGGCGATTTTTTCAAGCCAATGCCAAAAACGGGGATTTTCTCCAGCTCCTTTTTGTAAATAATTCTGAATTCATTCGGAACGGAGGCTTGCAAAACCGGTATGTCGAGCAGGCTCGAGTGGTTGGCAGCAAATATATAGGACGCCTCGGGCGAAATGTTTTCAAGCCCCTTTTTTTCGAGGCGAACGCCAGTAATCCACAAAACACTCTCTGCCCAGCTTTTGGCTGCACCGTGGAAGCCGCGTCCATCTAAAAGGCTTAGCCTAAGCAGTAATTTGACAGTGTCAATAACTGTTACTATCGAAATTGCCGCCATCTTCAAGTACTTCATCATTGCTAATTTCCTGTGAATGCTTCCAGATTTTCTAGCTGCAAATTCGTATTAATTCCCTGTATCTCATCGAACGAAGCAGCCACGAAGGCATGTGCCTTTTCGCCACGTGCTTTGATAATTCCAACTATATCAGTCAAATAATATTCGCCTTGCGAGTTGCTATTTTTGACTTCCGAAAGAGCCTCGAAAAGCACTCGAGAATTCACCAGATATATTCCGCTGTTTATTTCGTTTATTTGCTGCTCTTGGGCTGTGGCGTCCTTTTGCTCGACTATGCCGGTAAAGTCCCCGCTTTCGTTTCGCAAAATGCGTCCGTAGCCAAAAGGATTCTCTGTTGTGGCTGACAGCACGGACAAATCTGATTTGTTAGAGTAATGCTCCTCCCGAAACTTAAGCAGCGTCGCGGCTTTGAGCAGCGGCACGTCGCCCGAAAGAATTAGAACGTCTCTTTCTTTTTTTTGATAAAGTGGCTCGGTCTGCATTACTGCATGCCCAGTGCCTAATTGCTCGCTTTGCATCACGAAATTAATATTTGCCATGCCCAAATCGCTAACAAAATCAATTACTTTCTCGGCTTGATAGCCGACAATTAAATTAATTTCTCGTGGCGAAAGTTTTTCCGCTGTTTCCAAAACGTATTGAATCAGCGGCTTTTTATGCACCAAAGCAAGAACTTTCGGCACCTCAGGATTATTCATGCGTGTGCCTTTGCCAGCAGCAAGAATAACTATAGATAAATTCTTCATAATCAATGTAGTATATCGGGTGTGGTTAGGGATTTTATATTGTTGTCATCATCGACCAAAACGACTGTCGGCTTGTGGTTAGGGATTTCAGTTTTGTCTAAATTGCAATAGCTTATGATAATTATTCGGTCACCAACTTGTCCTTTGCGGGCGGCGGCGCCATTGAGGCAAATTATCTTGCTGCCACGCTCACCAGGAATGACATACGTTTCAAATCTTTCGCCATTATTTATATTGACGACAGCAACTTTTTCGTAAGTCATTATGTCGGCAGCATCCATAAGCTCGGTGTCTATCGTCAAACTGCCCTCGTAGTGCAGCTCGGCTTGAGTGATTCTCGCTCTATGTATCTTTGATTTTAAGAAAATGCGTTCCATGAAAAAACCTTTTTATTAAAAACATCTTTTAAAAAATGCAAATTACTCGATTTTTTTCGAATAACAAAGCATATATATTAAAACTATTAACAGTAAAATATATTTTAAAAAGGCGGCAAATAATTACCTATCATATTTATATTTTTCGATAACTGAAATGGGGCGTACCAAACGGAAATCGCCGAAGCCGGAATTATCGCCGAAGATGAATTCACGATTGCCGTCGTAGTCCCACCGCTCGTAAGTCCTACCGTCATTGTACGGGCTAAATCTCTCTATGTTCATCGGTTGCCCGTAAACAATATAAACCATGCCCTTATCTGTCATCCAGCCTTCGGTGTAGGATTTGAAATTTTTATTGGCATAAGCAATACGCTTGAAATATTCATCGAAGGCTTCGTTTCGCTCGGTAGTCGGCGTCGGGTCTAAATTTTTCCAAAATGCTTCAAAACGCTTAATTTTTTCGCTATCATTTTCGCCTTGCGATATGTGGCTAATATCATCTTGATTTGCCACGTAACGCAATTGCTTTATTGCTTTAGGCAAATCGCTGAGTACAATCCCGCCCATTCGAGTTATAGATTTTATCGACCTTTGTGCTGCCGCTTTTATTTCAAACTCTGCAAAATCTTCTGTTTCGTTCGGCGACAATGCCAATACCCTCAAAATAAAGCCCGTACTGCTTACCGCTTGCGGTTTTTGGACACGTAGGTAAACCTGATTTATGCCTGTCTCGATGTTTTTTCTGATTTTTTTACCGGATGCAATAAGTTTATCGCCCTCGAAGAATTGATACATAAAGTCTAATTCCTGTGGTTGCAATTGATTATACAGTTCGAAAAAAGCAAAAAACCCGTCTTTCAGTATGGCTATATTGTCACTTAGGTGCGGCGTTATTTTATATTTTCCGCCAACTTCCTCTATAGAGCTAACGAGCATTAGAGCGCTCATCGAGATAGGAAAGCGGCTGTAGTTTATTATAGTTATCGTCCGCGATTGAAAATACTCCTCGCGAGCGTTTTCATCGATAAGCGTAGCTTTTATTTTATAACTGCCCGGCTTCAATTGAAAGCTGATATTATTTGATGCAAACTTGGCAGTGCCGCCTTGAGACGCGGCGTAGTCGTTTTCGTATATTGTCTTTACAACTGACTTGGTGGCGGCTATATTGCCGAGTGAATCAAATGCTGACAAGATGAGTTGATACTTGTTGCTGAATCCTGATTGCGAATTACTGAACATAAGCGAAGCGTATGGCACCAATGCATAGCAATCGACACGTGCGGAATCCTGCACTCGCCCCTTGACAACAATAGCATCGAAAAAGAAAGCATCGTAACCGTCTTTAGTTACTGGGTCTTGCCCATGTAAATTCATACAAGTTAAAATTATAGCAAAAGCCAGCAAAGGTAATCTACTAAACTTCATTTATCTATATTTCCTATTAGTTTCTGTTAGTATCTGTTAGTAAACTGTTGATTAAGTCAAATTTTCCTGAGGCTGCCCCGATAAGTAAAATGACGTCTTTTAAGACATTCACGTTTGTTAAAATAATATTGTGATTATACTTACTTTTTTTTAACACCACTCGACCCCCTTTTACAAGAGGGAGAGAAAGAAACACTTGAATTATAAGAACTTACAAGATTCATTTTCCAAGTTCTTGTCCCCCCTCTTTTAAGAGGGGGCTAGGGGTGTTCATATTATTTTTGCAGTCTTATTGTTCATTTAACAAAAATGTTATGTATAAAACCTAAAAATATACCTTATAGGGGCATCCTCAAAACTACGATTATTAGTTAATCAACAATCCCATAGTGATTTTAGACAGATAATTAACAAAAATATTTCAATTTTGTTTCATTCAAATTCAAATATATTAATATTTGTTTATTTTTTAATATTTTATAATTTATTAAACAATAATTCGGTTATATTCGTTAGTTTAGTAAATTATTAATTTATATTTTTTTATTATTATAATTTTATGAAAAATAAAGACGAATTAGAAAACACAATTGAAATTGAAGAGACTGCTGAGTTTGTTTTGCTTCGTCCGAAGTCTCCGCTTACTCTTTCTAATAGTAAAGTTTACGATAATAGTTTCGACTATAAAAAATTACTAAAAGGAAAAGAGAAACTGGTTATTGATTTCTCCGAGCTTGAAAATTACGATTCGTATCTCGTTATTTATCTTAATGAAATAAAAGCATTTTGTAAAATCAATTCTATCGAATTCCAGACGAAAGGCATGGACAACCGCTTGCAGCGATTCATAGAGACACTTACGCCGAAGACGGCAGATATAACAAAGGGCAAGCAACCATCGTATTGGTATAAATATTTTAAAAATATCGGCGATTTGGTTAAAATAATTTTTTCCGATTTATATAAATTAGTTGAATTCGTTGGCGATTTATTCAAAAACTTTTTCCGAATGCTGTTCAAGCCAAGCCTAATGCGCTGGGTGGATTTTCCGGAATATCTTATCAGCGCTGGCGTCAATGCCGTACCGATAACTGTACTTATCGTATTTTTAATCGGCGTCATCTCTGGCTACCAAGGCGCTGTGCAGCTCGCTCAATTTGGAGCTGACAAATTCCTCGCTAATTTAATCGGTATTTCCATAACGCGTGAGCTTTCTCCACTTATGGTTGCGATTATCGTCGCAGGGCGCAGCGGAGCGGCTTTTGCCGCAGAAATCGGCACGATGAAAGTATCCGAAGAAATTGACGCACTGACAACGATGGGATTTGACAAGATGCTCTTTCTCGTTCTGCCGCGAGTACTTGCCGTAGCTATCTCGATGCCTATACTTGTACTTATTTGCGACGTAGCCGGTATCGCCGGCGGTATGTTAGCCGGACTTGCCTCGCTCGATATAACAATCAGCAGCTTTTTGTCGCAGCTTAATATAGCACTCTCTTACTGGGACGTGTTCAGCGGCATACTCAAAAGCGTAGTCTTTGGATTGCTCATCTCAACTATCGGCTGCTTTCGCGGATTTCAAGTCGAGGGCGGCGCCGAAAGCGTTGGCAGATACACTACCGCGAGCGTGGTTACGGGTATATTTTTCGTTATTTTAGTCGATGCTTTGTTTGTATTCGTCTTGTCTGCTTTAGGGATATAAGGCTATGGAAAAAGAAAAAATAATAGAAGTAAAAAACCTCAAAGTGCAATACGGCGATAGAGTCATTTTAGAAAATGTAAATTTCGATATATATAAGGGCGAAATTTTCGTCATAGTCGGCGGCTCCGGCTGTGGCAAAAGTTCTCTTCTGCGGCAGATTATCGGCTTGGAAGTGCCAGTCGAAGGCGAAATAGATTTTGAAGGCAAAGATTTTATTGCTGCCAAAAAAAATCAAAAACGTGAATTTTTAAAACGTTTCGGCGTGCTTTTCCAATCCAATGGGCTATTTGCCTCTATGACTATCGGCGAAAATATAGCGTTGGTATTGGAAAAATCTTCCGATTTAAACGAAGCTCGGATTGATAAAATCATAGAAATGAAGCTTTCTTCTGTCGGGCTGAACGGCTTTGAAGATTTTTTGCCGTCGGAAATTTCGGGCGGCATGAAAAAGCGGGCAGCACTGGCTCGAGCTATGGCTTTGGATCCGGAGATACTGTTTTTCGATGAGCCGTCCTCGGGGCTGGACCCCGTTACATCTGCTGCTCTCGACGATCTCATCAAGCAGATAAATGACGGGCTGGATACGACAATGGTCATTGTCTCCCACGATTTGGCGAGCGTCCTCTCAATTAGCGACAGGATAATTATGCTCGACAAATCTGTCCGCGGCATTTTGGCTATCGGTACGCCCGAAGAGTTAAAAAATTCCGATGACGAGCGTGTTTATAATTTTTTCAATAGAATAAGCGAAAAAGAATAAAGGAGTTTTAATTATGTCTAATAGAAGCAAGAAAATAAGCAGTTCTTTTTTAATTGGGCTTTTTGTTATGGCAGGCACAATTATACTGATTGGCTTTATGATTTGGATGGGCGCCACCCAGTTTTTGAAAGAACAGGTCTATTACGTTACGTATTTCGATAACTCTATCGAAGGCTTGGAGCCGGGCTCGGCTGTCAAATATTTGGGCGTTCCCTGCGGGCGCGTGCAAAAGTTACAAGTCGCCGAAGATGGCAGATTAGTCGAAGTTGTCATCAATATCGACGACAATGTTCAGATTACCGGAGCCTATCGCATTAAAGCAGAGATGGCAGGCTTAGCCGGCGGCAAGTTTTTGCAGCTGTTCGTGCCGTTGGATTCAACCGTTATGATTGACCATCCTGATTTAACATTTACTCCGCCGTACAAACTAATTCAATCTGCTCCCTCTGGAATGGATGAAATTACAGTTGCTATGAGGAATGTTATAGATAATTTGAATAAATTTAAAGTTGGAGATGTCTCCGACGAAACACTGAATTTCCTTCGTGCGTCCAACAAATTTTTGAACAATCCCGAGCTTTATAAAATAGTAGGTAATTTGGCTTCTACAAGTGAAAAGTTTAGCAGCCTTGCGCAAAAAGCAGATAACTCGCCATTCATTGCTAATTTGACAGAATCAAGCGAAAGATTGAACAACACGACCCAGCAGCTTCAACTTTTTTCGGATAATTTGAATAAGAGCTTATTTGAGATGCAATTGCCACAAGTCGTTAATAAAATGTATATGAAGTACGATACGACTATGATTAATACGAATAAATCAATAAGTACTATTACATATCGCATGGAATCACTACTTTTCGGATTGACTGAGACATTCGATGAAATCAAAAAAACTAACAGAGATTTGCAAAAATCTTTGAGGGTAATTTCTGACAATCCTTCACAAATATTTTTAAGCGAACCGCCTCCGAAGGAGAAGTAATTCGATGCTCCGCAACAGCGAAACGCATTACAGCGATGAATATAAAAACCGCGCCTGGCAGGATTGGTACTTAGTTATTTTTTTCATTGTCCTCTCGTACATAATAAGCTATACCATAGGCGTGTACGAGTGGACTCTCGCTTGGCTTAATTTTTTCGAGGCTCGATGGCTAAATGAACTTTTGGTTTCGTTTATTTTTTCAATTGTTCCGTTTGCAGTTTTTTCATGGCGAAGGTTTCAAGATTTGAAATTAGAAATCGTTCGCCGCGAGGAAGTCCAAGAAAATTATAAAAATTACCGCAATCAAATTCATAAAGTATTTGAATCGCTCAGCGATATTGTTTTTCAAACAGATAACAATCTAAGCATAGTTTGGGCTAACAGCGCCGCTCTCGATATATACGAGCATGCCATCGGCGCCCCTGTTCAAAAATTGCTTTTCCCCGACGAAGAGTTTGTTTCCGACGATAATTATTTCCTTAAAGCAATTGAAAATGGCACAATTGAAAAAGAAATAAAGTACTATCCCGATTTTCTGGACAAAAAGAACGACAGGTTTTTTGAGCATATCGCCGTACCCTACAAAGATACTACCGGCGAAATCATTGCGGTAACTTCTATTTCGCGAGACATAACCGAGCGGATGCAAGTCGAAGAAGCCAAAAGCCGCTTGGCATCTATTATCGAATCCAGCAACGACGCCATCTTTGTCGTTTCCTTAGACGGCAGCATACATAGTTGGAACAAAGCAGCCGAAGAAATTTTCGATTATACAGCAAGTCAAGTCGTTGGGCAGCAGATAACAATTTTAGACCACATCATCGACTTTGAAACATTAATCAAAATACCGGACGACAAGGACCAAAAGACCATCGGCGGACGCATCCAACACGTTGATTTAGTGCCTGTCCGCAAAAAGAATTCCACGATTTACGTTTCGCTGACCGTTTACCCATTCGTTGGAGAAACCGGAAACGTTCTGGGCTTTTCGACAATTGCACGTGATATTACTTCATCTATCAAATCCGAAGAAGCGCTTCGAGAGAGCGAAAACAGATTCCGTCAGCTTGCCGACACCATACAAGACGCTTTTTGGCTCATCGACTGGGAAACGCAGAGTTATCTTTTTACTTCGCCTGCATTTAAGAAAATTTGGGGACAGCAGCCAAAGGACAATAAATTCGATTTGACGCATTGGGCAAAAGCAATCCACCCCAACGACAGGCAGAGAGTAATCGATGCTACATATAATATAATCGAAAATAACGGTATGATGGAGGAGTTCCGCGTCGTGGACCAAGACGGCTCCATCCGTTGGGTGCGAGACAGAGCTTTCCCAGTTTACAACACCAAAGGCATTGCCTACCGCGTAGCGGGAATTGCACAAGACATAACCGCTGCCAAACTTGCCGAGCAAGCCTTACGCGAGAGTGAAACGCGTTTTAAAGAATTATTTCAAAATATGAGCAATGGCGTTGCCGTTTATGAAGCACTCGACGGGGGCAATGATTTCATCGTCAAAGACTTTAACAAAGCAGCCGAGTTTATTGAAAAAACTACTAAAAAGGACATTATCGGAAAAAAAATTACTCAGATAATGAAGAACGAAAAAAACCATACGATTATAAAAGAACTGCAAAAAGTACTTTTGACTAACGAGCCCAAAAGCTATCTTTTCACGCTTTACGAGGGCGAGGAAATAATCGGCTGGCGTCAAAATTATATTTATAAATTGCCATCGGGCGAAGTTGTTTCGATTTTCGACGACGTTACCGAAAAGCGAAAACAAGACAGAGCCCTACGCGAGAGCGAAGAACGTTACCGCACGTTCGTTACGAATTTCAAAGGAATTGCCTTCCGCTGGTCGCCGAACTACGAGCCGATATTCATGCACGGCTTGGTAGAAGAAATCACTGGTTACCGGATTGAAGATTTTATGGGTAAAAATATCGCATGGAACGGCATAATTCATCCTGATGATTTAAAAGCTGCCTTGCGAATGAAAGAACTCGTCCGCTCCAACGCTAATTTAAGCAATGAATTTGAATATCGTATTATCACAAAAAATAATAAAATTGAGTGGGTAAATGAAAATTTGCTGAATGTTAGCGATGACGCCGGCAATATTATCTACATCCAATCTACAATCTATTACGTTACGCAACGTAAATTCGCAGAGGAAGAATTACTGAATTCGCGTCAGCAGTTACGGAATTTAGCTCTTCACTTGGATTCAGTCCGCGAGGAAGAGCGCAAGCAAATTGCATTTGAAATTCACGACGAATTAGGCTATGCTCTGACGGCTGTCAAGCTTGATTTGGCGTGGCTTGTCAAAAAAATCGACATAAGCCGCGATAATCTTGAAGTTCGCACTAAGGAAATGTCGGATTTAATCGAGCTGACCATACAAAAAGTGCGGACTATTTCTTCGCAGCTGCGCCCGTCAATCTTGGATCATTTCGGTTTGGTGGCAGCTATCGAATGGCAAAGCAAGGAATTCCAGCGGCGTACTTCCGTTCGTACACGCGTCGTAATTAACCCCAAGGATTTAGTTGTGCCGGAGTCTTTGGCTACGCCGATTTTTAGAATATTTCAAGAATCTCTGACTAACATCTCCCGCTACGCAAAAGCCACGCGTGTAGATGTTCTTTTGGAGCAGCAATTAAATCAAATTTTCCTTCGAGTAGCCGATAACGGCATTGGGATTGACCCCGAACGCATTAAGCATAAAGACTCTTTCGGGCTACTCGGTATGCGAGAGAAAGCCAAATCAATGGGCGGCGAAGTTATTATTACAAATATTGGAATAGGCATTACGTCGGAACTAGATAACGAAGATGAACCAAACGGCGGGACAGAAGTACTTTTGTCTGTGCCTTTTAATAATTAGGAATTTTCAAGATGATTAATATCATTATTACAGACGACCACGCTGTCGTTCGCAAAGGATTGAAACAAATAATAGAGGAAACCCCCGGCTTTATCGTAACTGGCGAGGCAAGCTCAGGCTTTGAACTTATCGAGAAAGTAAAAGAATTTCGCTACGATGTTGTGATTTTAGATATTTCTATGCCCGGCAAAGACGGACTGGATACACTTAAAGAACTTAAACAAATCGCGCCCGGGCTGCCCGTGCTGATTTTCACTATATACCCAGAAGAGCAGTACGCCGTACGGCTTTTGAAAGCTGGAGCATCAGGCTATATCAACAAAGAGAGCAAACCAGAAGAACTTATAAAAGCCATCGAGCGCGTTACGCACGGACTGAAATACATATCGCCGCATCTGGGCGAGGTATTGGCAAATAATCTCGAAGTCTCCTCTACTGGCGAGTTGCCGCTCCACGACAATCTTTCCGATAGGGAATTTCAAGTTATGTGCATGATAGCTTCTGGCAAAACGCCAACGCAAATAGCCGCCGAGCTGGCACTAAGCATAAATACCATCAGCACATATAGAATTCGTATTTTGGAAAAAATGAAAATGCGTTCCAACGCCGAGATAACTCACTATGCTATAAAAAGCAGACTCGTCGAGTAGCTACCGAAGCAAATCTTCCAGCTCAATTCGTCGCGAAGTCTTTTCGTCGCGATATTTGATAATCATAGGCGAATAAATACTTAAGCCAAGCTCTTCGGCAAATTTTCCTTTTATAGCCCGAGCTCCGGCGACTACAACCGCTCCTTCTGGCACGACGAGAGGTCCGTTTTCGTCTGATTTTATAATGCGCTCGTTCGGTAAATCAAAAAGCGGCGTCGAAGCAGTCAAGATAACGCCCGAGCCAAGCACAGCATTTTCCCGAACCATCACGCCCTCGTAAACGCCACAGTTTCCACCGATCAGTACGTTATCCTCGATTATTACAGGTCTGGTGCCAATTGGCTCCAAAACGCCGCCGATTTGCGAAGCCGCGCTGAGATGTACGTTCCGCCCAATTTGTGCGCAAGTGCCGACTAATGCATGGGAGTCTATCATGCTACCGGAGTCCACATAAGCACCGATATTAATATACATCGGCGGCATGCAGATAACGCCCTTGGCAACGTAAGAGCCAGTGCGAATTGACGAGCCGCCCGGTACAAGCCGTATGCCGTCTTTGGTTTCCATAGGCTTCAAGGGTAGCGTGTGCTTGTCAAAATAATTGAAATGTTTATTGATTGACATGTCGATTAATTTTCCGTATTTGAAAAGCAACAGTATGCCAAGCTTTACCCATTCATTTACTTGCCACGTGCCGTCCAATTTCGGCTCGGCAGCGCGAATTTGTCCCGAGTTTAAAAGCCCGATGAATTCTTCGGCAAAATTTTGCAATTCCAAATGAGAGCTATGGTCGTAGTTCTCGTTAATTTTTTCGATAGTACTGATTATTTCTTTCATGTTCATTTTTAAAAATAAAATATTATTGACAAATTTTCATTAATAAAAATTACAAACGAAATACGCAGAATTAAATTTGATAATCAATTTTTGTTATAATCAGTTTTTGTTTATATTATTTTCAAATTTCATATTTTATTTGCTCTTAGAATTATTTTTTTACATTTTTTTTCATTAAAAAACCAATAAAATCGAGACTTAAAAGTTTTATACATTTTAGTAAAAGTAACAAAAACGGAGAAATATATGAAACCGCTTTATAGTTTTGTAGTAACAGCAAACTTACCCGAACGTATAGAAAAGATGAAGGAATTGGCTTATAACTACTGGTGGTGCTGGAATTCTGACGCACGCGAAATATTTATCCGCATTAATCGCAAATTGTGGGAAGAAGTCAATCATAATCCCGTTTTGCTCATCAACAAAACACCGCAAGAAACACTGCAAAAGTTAAGCGAGTCCAATGATTTCACCAGCTTTTTGGATTACATACACGATAAGTTCTTAGCTTATATGAATGGCGAAACTTACTACAAGGACAAAGACCTGAAAAACGAGGGCGTAATTGCTTATTTCTCGCCTGAATACGGCATCAACGAAAGCTTTCCGAATTATTCCGGCGGCTTGGGCGTTTTGGCAGGCGACCACTTGAAATCTGCCAGCGATTTGGGCTTGCCCTTAGTCGGTATCGGCTTGCTCTATCAGCAAGGCTATTTCCGCCAGCAATTAAACCAAACCGGCATGCAGAATGAACTCTATATTTACAATGACTTTTTCTCGATGCCAATCACACTCGTACGCGACGGGCATGGCGAGCCGCTAATTATCGATGTAGATTTGCCGCACGGCAAAGCCTACGCCCAAATTTGGAAGCTAAACTTAGGCAGAATCCGTCTCTTTTTGCTCGATACAAATATTACAAAAAATGAACTCCTTGAGTACAGAGATATTTCCGACCAACTCTACGGCGGCGACCGCGAAACCCGCATCCAGCAAGAAATTATGCTCGGCATAGGCGGCGTTCGTGCTTTGGATGCCATGGGTTTAAGCGTCGAAGTAATGCACATTAACGAAGGACACGCCGCTTTTGCACTTATGGAAAGAACTCGGCTTTTGATGAAAAAATATAAACTCGATTTCCGCGTTGCCAAAACCCTTTGCAAAGAAACATCGGTCTTTACTACCCATACTCCTGTGCCAGCCGGTAACGAGACTTTCAGCATTGATAGGATTTATCGCAATTTAGCTGATTATCACGATGCTTTCAATATGACAAAAGAAGAATTTATCGAAATGGGACAAATGACACCATTCGACAAAAGTGATACTTTTTCGATGACCGTTTTGGGATTAAAGATGAGCTCTTTCCACAACGGCGTAAGCAAGCTGCACGGCAAGGTAGCCCGCCAAATGTGGCATTTGCTTTGGCAATGTTTCCCTGAAAATGAAGTTCCTATCTACGGCTTAACCAACGGCGTCCACACTCAAACTTGGATAGCACGCGAATTTGCAGAACTTTTCGACAGATACCTCTCCCCCGCTTGGCGGACAGATACCGATAATCAAGAAATTTGGTCTATGGTGCAATCCATTCCGACCGAAGAAATTTGGCGCGAAAAGCAACGACGACGCATTCGCTTAGTTCTTTATTCTCGTAATTATTTAGGTACTAAGCAGAAAAATTCTCTGCCGCCTGACCAATTAGGAAAAATTAACGAATACTTAAATCCCGACGCACTGACTATCGGCTTTGCAAGGCGATTCGCAACGTACAAACGCGCTAATTTGCTGTTCAGAAATATGCCACGCCTAAAAGCAATCCTGACAAATCCCGATTTTCCTGTGCAAATAATGATCGCCGGCAAAGCCCACCCGCACGATACACAAGGCAAGGAAGTTATTCAATCGATAATCCACAGCCTCAGGCAATACGGGCTCGAGCGCAGCATTGTGTTTTTGGAGGATTACGACATGGTCATGGCTCGCATGCTCGTCAAGGGTTGCGACGTGTGGCTGAATAATCCAATCCGCCCCTTGGAAGCGAGCGGCACGAGCGGCATGAAAGCTGCGATAAACGGCACGTTGAATTTCTCGATACTTGACGGTTGGTGGGACGAAGGCTTTGCTGCCAATAACGGCTTTGCTATCGGCTTTGGCGAAGAGCATGATAATAGCCCCGAGATGGAAAATTTAGAATCTGAAATGATTTACGATATGCTCGAAACCGTTATAGTCCCTATGTTCTACAAACGTGCTGCTAACCGCGTTCCTGAGGAATGGGTCGGCTATATGAAAAATTCTATCGAATCCATCGCTGGACGCTTCTCCACACATCGCATGGTGCATGAATACTCCGAAAAGTTCTATTTGCCAGCTTTGGGCAAATATGAATTACTCTCGGCAAATAATGCACAAGAAGCTAAACAATTTCAGCAGTGGAAGGATAAAACCCGCAACGAGTGGAGTAACGTAAATATTCTGAACATCGATTATACTAAAAATTTCGACAATTTTGTTGGCAAATCAATTCCTGTAGGAGCAACCGTTTCGCTCGGCAGCCTGACGCCCGATGAAGTATCAGTGCAAGTTTATTACGGAGCCTTGGATCATCAAGGCGATCTATCAGACGCCGTCTTCGTGGATTTAAATTACGTCAGCAGCGAGGGCGTTACCCATATTTACGAGGGAAGCTATGTTTGCCCCGATACCGGAATGCAAGGCTTTACTATACGAATTTTGCCACGGCACCCGTATTTGGTAAACCCAGCGGAAATGTATCTTTGCAAATGGGCTAATACTTAATTTTTTATTTAATTTAATCATTATCCTATTTCATATTTTAATATTTATGAAAATAAACATAAAACATAGCTGGCTTTTAATTTTTGCCGTTTTCCTTCTTTCCGCTTGCGAATCGTCCCCAATCAAGACTTTGCCGGTGGATACGGAGGAAACCGGCAATAAGGTCGGCATGATTGCACCAAATTTTGTTACTACCGACATCGCGGGCAATGAAATTAAGCTTTCGGCGTTTCGCGGGAAAGTTGTATTGTTAGATTTTTGGGCTACTTGGTGCGGGCCCTGCCGCACGACTGTGCCAGAATTAGTGAAGTTGTGGCAAAAGTACAAATCAGAAGATTTTGTCATTATCGGAGTTTCCTTCGACAGCGACAAAGCGAAACTGTTAGATTATATTCATACTAATAATATGGATTGGCAGCATATACACGACACCGGATATGACGTCAATATTAATTATAAAGTTGACGTCATTCCGAAAGTATTTCTTATCGATAGACAAGGGAAAATAATTTTCGCAAGCCATCCACTAATGACCAATTTAGACTCGCTCGTTGGAGCTGTTTTGAAATAGGCGTTAGGGCTTTAGGGACGGGGCGTTAGGCTTTAGGCGTTGGGCTGTGTGAATGAAAAGTTGAAATTTCTCGTAGGGACGAACGGCGTTCGCCCAAATCCGTTGGGGCAATTCTTGATTTGCCTTCTCTACACCGTTGGAGTTAAATAGTGGTAATATTATGCAGTTATTTAGCCCTTTTTATTAGATGTGCCACACCTTCGAGGTGTGGCACATCGGGATTCATTCAGCCTTTTAACTGAAAACTAATTGACCTCTCCCCAACCCTATCCAAAGGTGAGGGAGAAAGAAACGTTTATATTGCAATGACTTATAAGAATCTTCTTTTTTGCCTTTGCTAAAGCCTAATGCCCAATGCCTAAAGGCTTTCACCGACCACCGATAACTGATAACCGAAAACTATCAGCCCCAATGCCCACTAATAATTTTCAGGTTTCATTTCCATATATGCACGCGGATGCAAGCAAGCAGGGCACATTTCAAGCGCTTTGACAGATTCGTAAGTATAGCCGCAATTCCGGCAGTACCACCAAACCTTGCCATCTTTCATGAATACTTTATCTTCGGATATATTTTGCAATAATTTCAAGTAGCGTCTTTCGTGTTCGGCTTCTACTTTAGCTATCATGCGGAAAGCTGCTGCCACTTCCGGAAAACCTTCTTCCGCCGCTATGGTAGCAAATGTTGGGTAAAGTTCCGTCCATTCCTCGTTCTCGCCTTCGGCTGCTGCTTTCAAATTTTCAACTGTCGTGCCTATCATTCCAGCAGGATATGTAGCTGTGATTTCAGCAGGCCCGCCTTCCAAAAATTTAAAAAATCGTTTGGCATGTTCTTTTTCTTGATTTGCCGTCTCTTGAAAAATCCCTGAGATTTGCTCATATCCTTCTTTTTTCGCAACTTTTGCAAAAAATTCATAGCGATTTCGAGCTTGTGATTCGCCGGCAAATGCTTTCAATAAATTAAGCTCGGTTTGTGTTCCTTTGATTGACTTTTCCATTTCTTTTCCTTTTTTTTATTAATCAATGATTGTGAATTCTTCTTTGCCTGCCCCGCAAATAGGACAAGTCCAGTCGTCCGGTAAATCTTCAAATTTTGTGCCAGCGGCTATTCCGCTCGGCGCGTCGCCCTCTTCGGGGTTATAGACATATCCGCAGATTTCGCATTTATACGACTCGAAACTGTTTATTTCATCCAGTAGCTGAGCTTCGGCTGCGATCGTCGCCAGCTCTTTACTCTCTTGCGTAACTTCTATATTTATCGCCGTTTCGGGCTTCTTAACTTCTTGATTCGCTACTTCAGTAGCCGGTTTAATTTCTTCTTTTAGCTTGGATTTATCAATATATGTCGGTGCGTTTTTGGGCGCCAGAGCTTTGCGTACCTTGTGGTAATAGTCATAAGTTATTGGCTCGGTTACGTTATCCAAAACGCCGCATGCCACAATTTCGCCAATGAATAGCTCATGCGTACCAACGTCGAACGAAGTTACTTTTTTACATTCAAAGTAGGCGACGGCTTCGTCCACAACTATTGGCACTCCGCTTTGCCCGTACAAAACGTTGGAATTATCAAATTTCGATATATCTTTGCCCGAGCTGTAGCCGTATTTACTCAGCGTTTCGGGTTTGACTGCCTGCGAAAGCACCGATACAGAGAAGTTTTCGCTCGATTTTAATAAACCAAAAGTATAATTATTTTTATTGCACACGACGGCTATTTGTGGCGGCTCAGCCGTTACTTGAAAGACTGAATTAGCAACAAATCCGTTGCCCTTTTCTTTATCGCCGGCTGCCACTAAATATAAGCCGTAGGACATCTTAAAAAACGCTTCGAAATTAATCAAAATGTAGCTCCTTTTTCAAATGTACATTATGTTTTTTATATTTTATGTAAATTACATATTAATATTTCAAAATAAAAGAATTTTCCTTTTATTTTTGAGATTAATTCATTAATTTAATTTATTATAATATCAATTTAATTTTGGATTTAAAAATGTGTAAAAAATTTGTTTTTCTTATTATTTTCATTGCTTTTGCGTTCGAGGCATTTGGTCAGCCGCTCGTCCAACCGAAAAAGCGAAACCCAAACGAGGCAAAGTGGGAAGTTTCGCTTGGTTTTTCTATGGGTAGCACTTCACTTTATTATGATAACAACGGCAATACCGTTTCTCGTTTGCTCGATACCTTGCCTGCCGCTTCTGTAGCCGACACCACGCTAAATTTACAAAAATATACATTCCAAATTTCGAATTACGTTATCACGCCAAGCGTAAAGTACAAAGTAAACGAGGACTTGGACTTAGGATTTTCTCTGTCGCTTTCTTCGTCGTTTATGGAAGAAAAATATACTTACGATTCGCTTTATGAGCAAAAACAAAAAGCAAAATTCTCGCTTACACAAGTCGATTTCGCCGCTCTGAATATAGGATATAGACTGCTTCCTGCTCCCTATGAAATAAAACTTTTAGGCTCGGTTTCCATGCCCTTCGGCTTTCACAAAGGGCAAACAAACGACCCGCACCGCCCGTTTTTAAGCGATGGTGCATTCGAGGCAGTGATAGGACCACAATTTAAGTATATCGATAAAGAATACAGCTTAACGGCTCGAGCCCTTTATAACTGGCGAGACGAAGACTTAAAGCCGCGTATGAATTATTATTTTGCTTTTGGGCTTTTAAAAGTAAAAGATACCGAGCTTGGCGGATTTTTGAATGCCTTTATACCGATTGAAAAATCGAAGGACAAAGACGTTTTCGATATACGCCACCGCCCGTTAAATGAAGAGACATATCAAGCCGGCTTCTTTTTCAAAATCATTTTTGACAATGACTTTTTCACTCAGGTTGGCTACGATGTCAATATTTTTGGAAATAATACATTTGGCTGGGGCGTCTTTAATCTGACAGCTGGGGTTCGCTTTTAGCAGACTGTTGATTAAGTCCAGTTTTCTTGTGAGGTTGCCCCGATAAGTAAAATTCGATATGTAAGAATTAACCATCTCAATTTGAATTTATCAATATCGCGTAGCGATTATATTATGGTAATAAACAAATTTAAAGTAAGCTTATTACTCCGTAGAAGTTACATATAATCGCTGCGCGATAAATGGATGTTTAATTGTTAAGTATTACCATAATTAAATCGCTACGCGATAAAAAAATATTTTTATTTTACATATTCCTCGAAAACATAACTTATCGGGGCAGCCTCAATACTGCTATTACAAGTAAATCAATAGACTGTTAGTAGCAACTGTTTAAATGCGGTATGTTTTTTGCTAAATTATTATAAAACTAAAAAGATGCAAATATCATGAAAAAGAAAAAACTTGAAGAAGAAAATATAGACTATATGGCTCCCGAATATTATTTAAACCGCGAGCTAAGCCTTTTGGAATTCAACCGCCGCGTAATTTGCGAAGCAGCGGATGCCTCTCACCCGATTTTGGAGAGGCTGAAATTCATATCAATTCTAAGCTCCAATTTAGATGAATTTTTTATGATTCGCGTAGCGGGACTAAAAAGCCAAATAGCCGCCGGCGTTGTCGAATATTCCTACGACGGGAAAACTCCCCGAGAGCAGCTTTTGGAAATTCGCACAACGCTTTTGCCGCTCTACAAAATGCAGGAAGAAATTTTAAATAATGAAATTTTACCGGCTATGGAAGAGTATGGTATTGTTTTTCATAAATATAATAATTTGGAAGATGCCGACAAAGCCTATCTCCATAAGTATTTTGTAGAAAATATATTGCCCATTCTTACGCCGCTTTCGTTGGGCCCAGCAAATCCTTTCCCGCGGCTTATTAATCGCAGCCTCAATATTGCTTTTGCTCTGAAAGACTCGCACAAAACAAGCGATGACAAGCGTATTGGCTTTTTGCAAATTCCCTCGGTTTTGCCAAGGTTTATCAGATTAACTTCTCGCCCAAAAAATCACTTTATTTTAATTGAGCAGGTTATCCGCGTTTTCGCAGAAATACTTTACCCGGGCTTGTCAATCGATGCAGCTAATACTTTCAGAGTAACTCGGGACGCTGACATAGAAATCGCCGAAGACGAAGCCGAAGACTTACTCTCCGAAATTGCAGAGCAAGTAAAGCAACGCCGTTGGGGGCGAGCGCCAGTCAGGCTCGAAGTAAATGCAAATATGACCGACAACGTAACTGAGCTGTTGATGCACTCGCTCGATTTAGAGCCAACAGACGTTTATTCGCTGAACCGTCCGCTGAATTTGCCTGATTTTATGCAGCTTATGGATTTAGACATAAAAGAGCTGAAAGACAAGCCTTTCTCTACTCGCGACATACAGCAGTTCAAGCCCGGCGGTGATGGCGTTTTTGAATCCATAAAACAAGGCGATATATTAGTCCATCATCCTTTTGATTCATTTACTAACAGCACTTTGCGGTTTATTAATCAAGCAGCTGACGATAATGATGTGCTTGCTATAAAAATAACGCTTTACCGCACGGGCCGCAATTCTTCTATCGTCCAAGCCTTGAAACGTGCCGCCGAAAAAGGAAAATACGTTACCGCATTCGTCGAACTTAAAGCCCGCTTCGACGAGGAGTCAAATATCAATTGGGCAAAGGATTTGGAGTCCGCCGGCGCTCACGTCGTCTATGGCGTGCCGGGATTGAAAACGCATTGCAAAGTTGCAATTGTCGTGCGCCGAGAAGCCAATAAGCTCAAAACATATTTGCATTTGTCCACCGGCAATTACAATCAAGTAACCGCAAGGCTCTATACCGACGTTGCCTACTTTACCGCCCGCGACGGCTTTGGCACAGATGCCGTAGATTTATTTAATTATTTGACCGGCTATTCTTACC
>JBBRJR010000014.1:0-19219 GCA_038218865.1 Kapaibacterium sp. (SeqCode)
CCGCTTAAAATGGCGACTTTGATGGCAGGCGACAAAGACGTCATCATCTATATGGATATTCACGCCGTTGAATTAGTAGTAAAAGATGCTAAAGATTTAAGTTTTGCAGACTTTAAATCCTGCCAAACCTATATCAAGGAACTTTTGGATAAGGGAATCAAGATATATGCCTGCCCTACATGTCTTAAAGTGTCTGGTTATTCAGCGGAAGATTTAATGGACGGCATTTTGCCGGCAGACAAAGATGCTTTCTTTAATTTCACAAAAGGACGTATCCTAACTATTGATTATTAGAATTAGAATTATTATTTTAAACAAAAAAGCCTTCCGCTTCAACTAAGAAACGGAAGGTTTTTTTTTATTTATTAAAATCTCTATTGTAACTTCGGCTACTAAGAGTTCGTTGTTTTACTTATAATAACTGCTTAGTCATTCCCGCTTCAAAAGAATGGCAAAGCAAAATGGACTTAATTAACAGCTTTTATGGTGAAAAATGAAGCTAAAAAAAACTTACAAAAAAACAAAATAATGTTTGGTCTTAAAAAATATTATCCATAATTTATAAAAACAAGATAAACAAAACACAATCAAATATGTTGCTGTGTTTGGCAGGCAAAAGCCTACAAATTGTTACTGAGGCAATGGTTTCGGTTATAGAAAGCGAAACGTCTGCAAGGTACCTACATATTTATCAATTTGAAAATCTAAATAGGAAACTTCAATTTACAAGTTATAAAAATATTGGACTAGCAAACTAAAAATTGAATAAGTACATTATTCGAACTGTTATATGTAGTTCTCGCACGAATAAAAAGTAATTGAGTGCGTACTAGTTCAAGCGTTATCAATTATAATTCAACTGGATATGTCGAGAAGACAATCCTAAATGCAATAGGAAATAAATACTTAAGGAGTTTTCATGAAACGTTTACCTTTACTCATGTTCTTAATTCTTTTATGTAGCAACTTGTACAGTCAAGAGTATAAGTATTCAAGATATGTGTACCCAACGACAGAATCAAAATTGCAGGCACAAGCGAAAGAGCTTGGCATCACAACGACAGAAATAATAGAGTCTGAAAAAAATCCCGCAGTGGCTTTTTTGTTTGGTTTAATTATTCCTGGTCTTGGGCAAATGTATAATGAGGATTTAGGTTGGGGTTTTGGATTATTTGCCGGAACGGGTCTTATAGTCTTAGCTTCTGAAAAAGCAAGTTCGGACACACAGGACAAAATAATAATTGGAGGAGGGCTGATCTGGCTGATTTCCGCTGTAGTCGCACCTTTCCAATCTCAAGCCATCAACAGAAGTGTCCGATTAAAAAAAGCAATACGCGACAAAAAGCTTGAGAAAAGCTCTCTGGGCTGGCTTAATGATATAGAAATATCACCGTATTATAGCGGACAAAGCACTGGAATTAGCTTAAGCTATTCATGGTGATACAATCGGCAAATTTTGATGATATGCTTATTCTTTGTATTGTTGATTGCAACGACTTACAAAGTTCTTACTTTCTTTGTAAACACACATACAATAGACCTTGTCAAATAAGCATTAACTGCTTCCATACTCCGTAGGAGTTAAATAATGGTAGCAAACGCGTCTCCTCGACTTCTTTTCCTCCGTCCGAAGGTTGAAAACCTTCGGACGGATATTGGTTTGTTTAATGACAATGCCGGATTCTTCTCCTTTGGTTTCGACACGCTCCACTACTTGAGCCAACGGAGAAGGAATTGGAGTTAGTTGCCCATTTACAAAGCAAGGACACGGCATGCCGTGTCCCTACGTGAAGAAAAATTGGGTTGAGGTGTGGTACATCTTGATCAGCTTCTGGGCGAACAGCCGTTCGCCCCTACGAAACCGCCTTCTTTGCCTTTCACCGGCAACCGGCAACCGATAGCCGAAAACTAAATGCCTTTCACCGACCACCGAAAACTAAATGCCGGGAAAGAACAGATATTAAAATAATGGCTTTTTATGATAATGCGTATGCAAAAGATGATGTGAGGTTTCGCCTAATGGCTTGCCCAAATATCTTTCGTAAAGCCTTTGTATGTCTGGATTCTCGTGAGATTTCCTCAATGTTTTGCCTTCGTCTTCGGCATAAATAGCATTCATTCGTTTCAAACGAACGCTATCGTCTGTATTGCGTGGCTGACCGCCGCCGCCAATGCAGCCGCCCGGACAAGTCATAATCTCGATAAAGTGGAATTCCTCGCCTTGCTTGATAGCCTCCATAAGTTTTCTACTATTACTAAGACCATGAGCAACGCCGACTTTTAATTCCACTCCGTCCAAGAATGCCCATTCAGGCACTGGATCGGTTATCGTAAGAGAAGCACGCTTGACGCCTTCGAGACCCATAACAGGCTCTAAGTGAAGATTCTCGGTCGGCAGTTCGCGACCTGTTACCAGCTCGTAAACCGTTCTGATAGCAGCTTCCATAACGCCGCCAGAATTTGCGAATATATCCGCAGCGCCAGAAGACAATCCGAGCGGCGAGTCCATTTTCATATCCGGAAGAGACGTAAATTCAATGCCTGCTTGCTTTATCATTTTGCCAAGTTCGCGAGTGGTCAGAACGTAATCAACGTCCTGCATGCCGCTTGAATTCATCTCATCGCGCTGGCACTCGAACTTTTTGGCAGTACATGGCATAACCGACACTACAACTATTTCATCTATATCTTTGCACATCATTTCAGCGTAGTAGGTTTTGGCTACCGCGCCAAACATTTGCTGAGGAGATTTGCAAGTAGAAAGATTATCGATAAAGTCTGGATAAAAATATTCAACAAAGTTAATCCAACCTGGGGAGCAACTTGTAAATTGCGGAAGAGCAACTTTTTTACCATCAACGATTTTTTCTTTGAGCCTCATAAGGAGCTCAGAGCCTTCTTCGATAATAGTTAAATCTGCTGCAAAATTCGTATCGAAAACTTTGTCAAAGCCAAGTTGTTTAAGCGCAGTTACCATTTTGCCTGTTACAAGCGTGCCGGGTTCGAGACCGAAACATTCGCCAAGAGCGGCACGGATAGCAGGAGCAGTTTGGACTATAACTGTTTTATTCGGATTGTCCAATTCTCTCCAAACTTCATCAATATGGCTGCGTTCAGTAATAGCTCCAACGGGACAGACCGCCACGCATTGGCCGCATTGCACGCAAGCAACGCCTGCTAAATCCATCATAAACGCTGGAGCAATTTCAGACGCAAATCCTCTGCCTTGCGGGAATAAAGCGCCCACAGATTGGACTTCATTGCAAACCGTTACGCAACGGCGACATTTGATACATTTGCCATTATCTCTAACGAGAGCAGGCGTAGATAAATCCAAATGCGAGTGAGCCATTTCGCCCGAATGTTTTATTTCGTCGATACCCATATTATAAGCAAGAGTTTGCAATTCGCAATCATCATTGCGGTCGCAAGTTTTGCATTCGCCGTTATGCTCGGAAAGCAGCAGTTCTACGACTGTTTTTCTTGCTTGACGGGCGCGGCGGGAATTAGTAAGTACTTTCATGCCCTCGCGGACTGGAGTGGCGCAAGAAGCAGCAAGAGCTTTCCCGCCTTCGATTTCGACTAAGCAAACGCGGCATGCTCCTAGCGGCTCTCTACCTTGGAAATGGCAAAGTGTGGGGATGTTTATGCCCATTGATTTTGCTGCATCGACAATCATTGTTCCTTCCGGAACTTCAACATTTAAGTTATTTATAGTTAATGTTACCATTTTATTTTTTTTCTCCTGAAATATTAATGACCATAATCACAACGTAAGCAACGCTTAGCTTGACGAACTGCTTCGGCTTCCGTCCATGTTTGCTCTACTTCGTTAAAGTTATTTTTGCGTCTATCGACTGACAGCAGCGGCATTTTTGCTCGTGGGAAAGGAACTGGCTCAGCGCCCGGATCGAACAATGTATCGTTCGGTCTTTCTTCACGCCAGAAAGCATGGTTGCTGCCTGTCAAGTATTCATCCATGCCGACGGCGGCACGTTCGCCAGCTGCAACGCCTTCGATTACAGTTCTGTCAGCATTGCCAACTACTGCGACGTCTCCACCTGCAAAAAGCCATGGAATAGATGTTTGGTGTGTTACGGCATGAACAATTACGTTTTCATTATTATTCATTTTTAGTTTAATTTTCTCAAATATTTCAGGGTTTTCAATATTTTGACCAACAGCTAAAATAACTTGATCGCAATCGATTACAAAAACCTTGTCTTCTTTGATTGGGCGACGGCGGCCAGAGCGGTCAAATTCGCCGAGTTTCATCGGAGTACAACGAATACCAACGACTTTGCCGTCTTCTACCATAATTTCTTCAGGATTAGTAAGAGGCATTAGTGCGATACCTTCTTGCAATGCTTCGTCGATTTCTTCTACATAAGCTGGCATTTCATCTTGCCCGCGACGATAGACTATCGCCACTTTTTCAGCGCCCAAACGAATAGCCGAGCGCGCGGCATCGAACGCAGCATTACCGCCACCGACGACAACAACGCTCTTGCCAACAGGGACTGAGCCACGAAGATTGTAAGTGCGAAGGAAATTCATAGCAGTCGTAACGCCTTTGGCATCGGAGCCGGGGATAGATAGCTCAATACTGCCAGCATTACCAATAGCAAGGAATACAGCTTTGTAATCGCCTTCAATTAATTCAGAAAGGGAAAAATCGACGCCGAGTTTTTTATTTGTGCGAATATCTACGCCAAGCCCTTCAATCATTCGGATTTCGCGGGCTAAGGTCTCGCGAGGCAATCTATAAGCCGGAATAGTCTGTACAAGCATTCCGCCCGGGCGTGGCTCTGATTCAAAAACGTCGGGTCTATAGCCCAAGCGAGCAAGGAAGTAAGCTGCGGAAAGTCCGGATGGACCAGCCCCGATGATAGCTACCTTTGTTTTGGCATTTTTTGCGTTTTCTCTAACTTCTGGAATTTGAATTGTAATTTCCTGATCCACCATAAATCTTTTTAGAGCGCGAATGGAAACAGCTTCGTCGATAGTTGAGCGGCGGCATTTATCTTCGCAAGTATGGAAGCAAACGCGGGCGCAAACTGCTGCAAATGGATTTCTTTCGCGGTGCAGCCTCAAGGCTTCTGCATAGCGGCGCTCTCCTACTAATGAAACAAATCCCGGAACATCTACTCCCGCAGGGCAAGCTGATTGACAAGGAGCGCGAACTAATCCGCGGCATACTCCAGCTTCGCAATGCTTTTTCGTAATGTGGGATTCATACTCATGGCGGAAGTGGCGAATTGTTGATAGTACAGGGTTTGGCGCAGTTTGCCCCAATCCACAAAGCGATGTGTCGCGGATTTGCTCGCCTAACTCTATGAGCCTCTCTATATCACCTTCTACACCTTTGTTGTCGCAAATTCTTTCTAATATTTCAAGCATGCGCTTTGTACCAACACGGCAGGGAACACATTTACCGCAGGATTCTTCTTGAACGAATTCCAAGAAAAAGCGGGCGACGTCCACCATGCAGGTGTCTTCATCCATAACGATTAATCCGCCTGAACCCATGATGGCGCCTAAATCATTGAGCGATTCATAATCCAGTGCAACATTTAAATTTTGCTTTGGAATGCAACCACCAGACGGACCACCGATTTGGGCAGCTTTGAATTTTTTGTCATTAGGTATGCCGTTACCAATATCATAAATTATCTCGCCAAGTGGCGTACCGATAGGAACTTCCACCAAACCGGAATTGTTGATTGCTCCAGCCAGTGCGAAAACTTTAGTTCCCTTGCTTTTTTCTGTACCGAAGGAAGCGAACCAATCGCCACCTTTGAGTAATATAGCCGGAACGTTTGCGAAAGTTTCTACATTATTAAGTACTGTGGGCTTGCCCCAAAGCCCACTTTCCGCTGGGAATGGGGGACGGGGGCGGGGTTCGCCGCGTTTACCCTCGATTGAATGTATTAGCGCTGTTTCTTCGCCGCAAACGAATGCGCCAGAGCCCATGCGTATTTCTAAATCAAATGTAAATTCGCTACCAAAAATATTTTTGCCTAATATGCCACACTCGCGAGCGCGGTCAATAGCAACTTGCAATCGCTCTACTGCGAGCGGATATTCAGCGCGAACATAGACGTAACCTTGGCTTGCGCCGATGGCATAAGCGCCAATTGCCATGCCCTCTATTATGCTGTGTGGGTCGCCCTCGAGAACGGATCTGTCCATAAATGCTCCCGGGTCTCCCTCGTCAGCATTGCAGAGCATATATTTTACGTCGCTGTGATTTTTTTGTGCGAATGACCATTTCATCCAAGTGGGGAAGCCTGCACCACCGCGTCCGCGGATGCCGGATTTTTTCATTTCATTGATGACATACTCAGGACTATGCTCGGTTACCACTTTTGCCAAAGGCAAATAGCCGTCGCGAGCGATGTATTCTTCAATGCTGAGTGGATCAATTTCTCCGCAATTGCGTAGAACGATTTTGGTTTGGCGCTTGAAAAATTCGATGTCCGTAATTACCGGCACTGGCGATTGTGTAGCTTCGTCTTTCCAGCAGAGGCGCTCGATTATTTCGCCTTGTAATATGTGCTTGTCAATTATGATAGATGCGTCATCGGGAGTTACGCCTTGATAGAAAATTTTATCTTTGGCAGTAACTAAAACTGGACCACGCGAGCAAGGACCCAAGCAGCCTGTTTCGACTATTTTGATTTTGTCTTCTAAGCCGCGGGATTTAATTTCATCAACTAATGCTGATTTTACAGCGAGCGAGCCGGAAGCAATACAACCGCCACCGGCGCAAAGTAAAATTTTGTCGGTTACTTCTTTACCGATTTTTAAATTGTCGTTACGAACAGAATCGCCGATAACATTTAAATCGATAATTGAAGTTAATTTTTCAGCTTTTATCATCCTGCTTTCTCCTTAATTAAATTTACTTCCAAATCGCGATAAAAACCAATTAATTCAGTTATTTTATCTGGTTTTACGCGTTGGTGAGTTTCCTCGTTTACCATCAGCACGGGAGCTAAACCACAAGCGCCGAAGCAACGCCCGATGTCCAGCGAGAAAAGCCCGTCGGGAGTTGTTCCACCAACGCTGATTTCAAGCTCTTTTTGAAGCGAAGAAAGGACTTCTTTGCCACCGCGAACGTAGCAAGCAGTGCCAAGACAAACGCGGACAACATATTTGCCGCGCGGTTCAGTTGAAAAAAATGAATAGAAGCTGACAACGCCGGTTACTTCACTATACGGCTTGTTGAGCTTTGTACTTATTTGTTTAAGAGCAGATTTGGGCAAATAGCCAAATAGTTTTTGTGCCACTTGCAGAGCGGGTATAAGTCCGCCGGGCTTATCGACATAATCATCGAGTATGCCGTCGAGTTGCGACAGAAGTTCTTCTTCAGTAACTTCTTTTTGGCATTCTTGACATTGTGAATGGGACATAGATATAAATCCTTATATTTTGGGAAGAAATATAAACTGCTAAGAAGAAATACTTTTGTTTATACAAAACAATTAATATATAATAATCGTTTTGTTCGTTTTTCCTTAGTCTTAGCTAAATTTTTAATTGTCATGTAGAGATTTTATTCTCTACAAACAAACTTAAAGGAAATTAAAGCATTTTCCAAATAAGATGAGAAATATTTCCTTGAAATACCGCATAAAACCTTACAATTAATCAGTTAGTAATTGTCTATTCATTGTTTTGTTATGTCTAATAGACTAAGTCTTTATTTATGATGATTTTCAATGAATTCTTGTTTCTCTAATTATTAATTACTCATTAATTAGGAAAAGCTATGATAATAAACCTATTATTTAGTACATTTTTCTTTGTTTTTTCCGATATTTCCTTTATTTTTGTTTTTTGTTAATATTTATTGTAATATGAAAATACTCCATTGCTCTGATGTACATTTAGGACGGCGCCCCGTTGGTGGGCTCGGTGATTTCTCTCGGTTAAGGTTCGAGGATTATTTTTTGGCTTTCGAATATGTGATTGACTTTGCAATTGATCATAGAGTCGATGTGTTTTTAATTGCCGGTGATTTCTTTGATAAAAGAACGCTTTCGCCTGATATTTTGCTAAAAGCCGAAAATTTGCTTATTCGATTAAAAGAGAAAAAAATTTCGGTCATTATCACCGAGGGAAATCATGACAATATTACTCATGGTGATGAAGATGATTCGTGGATTATATATTTAGAGCAAAAAGGACTGGTACAGAGGCCCCATTATACTTTCGTTGATGATAGTTATACGTTTTATCCAGTCGAAGTTGGTGGTTTCTGTTTTTATGGAGCCGGGTATTCGGGCGCTTTTACACAAGAAACAATTTCAGGTTTAGCTGCTCATCTCAGTACGACGAACACACAAAATATTGTAATAATCCACACAGCTATAGCCAGCGAAGAGCACGTTTATGGGACGGTTTCGGCTGACTCGATACGCGAGTTTGCTGGCAAAGCGATTTATGTAGCCGGCGGGCATCTGCATTCATACAAAGCCTTCCCGCTAAATGAGCCATTTTTCTTTCTTCCGGGCTCACTCGAATATTTTGATTTTGGTGAGATAGGGCAGCAAAAGGGATTTATAGTTTTCGATACGGACACAAAAACGCATAGTTGGCACAATTCAAAATGCAGAAATGCAACAAAATTTGTGATAAAGTATCAAGGCGAGAGTTGGGAAGATTTTCAAGTTTTCTTCGAAAATGAAATTCAAAATAAAGAGATTGGGCAGGGAGCAATTGTCCAGTGCGAAATACATTTGAAAAATAATTTCAATTTAGACCTTGTTTGGTGCGAAAGCCAAATTATCGGAAAGGGAGCCTTGAAATGTAATTTTAGAATTATTTCAAACAACAATGATTTGTTCAGAAATAACTTGGCAAACTATTCTGTCGATGTCATTGAAGAAAAAATAATTGAATCATGGCAGCATTTCGGATCCCAATCCAATTTGACAAAAGATGTTTTACAAAAATTAAAATACAATCAAACAGATAATAACCGCGATGTATTCTTGGAAGAGTTTGATTTCCTTTTAAACTCAATAATTGATAATTCTTAAAAATATGAAAATAAACAGTATCCACTTAAAAAACTACCGCAATCACTCGGATAAAAAGATCGATTTCACCTCAGGTCTTAATTTATTGCTCGGCAAAAACGGAGCGGGCAAATCTTCATTTTTAGAGGCTTTCGGCTTAGCTATGTTCAACTCAGGCAATAGGCAGGGCAATGCCCTTACCGACGTTATCAAAAAAGGTGAGAAAGTTGCTTTGATTATTATTGATTTCACAGGCAATGACGATTGCGATTATATATTGGAATGCAAAATCGTGACGAGTCGTATTGTAAAACTAAAAACAAAAGGCGAGAACTCGGCTAGATTATCCTTAGAAAAAATTAACGATAAATTGCTCGAATTAGCCGGCATTGTTCACAATTCAAAGTCACTTTTTTCTGACGTTATTTCTGCATATCAAAATCAAATAACTGGTATTTTTTCCAATTCTAACAGCGTTAGAGACAGTACATTCAATAAAATATTTAACACAGCTATTTATGAGTTAATGTCAGAAAAATTTTGCAAATCAGCTTTTGATGAATACAAAATCCAAGTAACTGAAAGAAGTTCCAAGATTTCATCACTTAAAGAACGTTTAACAGATGAACCAGAATTATCCAATAAAATGAGCGATTTAGAAACTCAGATAGAGGTATTTTCCGAAAAAATAAACCAACTTCACAAAGCCTTCGATACCTACCAAAATGATCAAAGTATTTTGGTAGAAGTCAAAAACAAGATAGATAGATTAGAAGCAGAAAAAAAGCATACCGAAGAGATTATTCTTTCGTTAAAAAAAGAATTCGAGAAAAATACCGAACTATTGAACGAATCTAAATCATCTAAAGATTTATCGATTGGGCTAAAGCCGCAATACGAAAAGTATGTCGAGTTGTCAAATTTATTGAGTGAACTAACCGAAAAAGAAAAAAAATTAGAATCTTTCAAAAGTCAATTCGAGATGCTCAAAGACAATATAAACTCCCTCGAAAAAAACATTTCTTCACTGGAAAATAATTTGAATGCCTCTACTGGTGAATTAAATTTTAGTTCCCAAAAGCAAAATGAACTTTCAAGCGAACTTGATTCACTCGAAAACAACCAAATAGAAACAACTCGAAAAATGAGTGATTTGGATGAACAAAATAAGATATTTTCTGATTATTTGAATAAATTTAATAAATTAAAAGACGATATTGCTGCTAAAAAAGAAGAATTAGAAATTAAAAAAATGCTCCAAGAAGATAGCAGCAACTCAATGGCTGATGAAGCCAATATTAACTCAGAATTGGATAGTTATAAAATACTTAAAGCGGAACAAGAGAAAGCCAAAAAAGAACGAGATACGCTTACGCAAGAGGCAAGATTAATCGAAAATAATATTAAAGAAAACAAAACTGCTCAAATAGAATTATCGACTGGCATTTGTCCGATTTTAAATGATAAATGCCTGAATGTCAGCACAGGCGCTTCTTCTATATCGGATTATTTTGACGAGCGGCACAGTAATTATCAATCAATATTGGATTCTTTGAATGACAATATTAAAAAATACGAAAATTTAGATGATGATTATTCAGAGACTATATCAAAATTGCATTCATTGGAAGGCAGCCTTTCGGCAAACAAAAAAACAGAAGAAAAAATCAAGCTGCTACAACTCGAAATCGAGCTGATTTCTCGCCAGTTGGATAGTATTAGTTTAATTATGAGCAATACCGAAAAAGAGCTTTTTTTGACAATTGACTCCTCAAAACCTATCATTGAGAATTTCGATATTTTTACATATTTGAAAGAAATAACTACAGAAATCGGGAAAGAACTGCATTCAGCCAACAAAAAGCACTCTGAGAATAGCGCTGGGATTAAGGTCTTAAACAATAAAATCGATGGTTTGGCAAAAGAAATTTATGTAGCTCAACAGAGAATATTGGAATCAGAAAATAAAATTAAAACAGAAAAGGACTTGCTATCTCAAAAACAGAATCAGCTTAATGATTTGGCTAATTCATTTAACGAGCTGGATAGTGTGAAATTACGTATCGAAGAAATCCGGAAAGAATTAAATTTAATCAAGAATGATTACGAAAAATATATTGAATATTCAGCAAAAGCTAAGAATTTGTCTGTGTTTGAAGCAAGGAAGAATGAAATAGAAGCTGGCTTGGTTTCAAGAGAAAATGAATTGATATCAATCGATGATAAATTTGAACAAGCGAAAATTGGTTTTTCAATTGAAAAAGTAAATGAATTAAAAGAATTGATTAATAAAAATAAAGCTGAAGAAAGAGTTTTGCTTGCCGAAAAATCTGAATTAGACATTCAAAAAGGAATTTTCAGGCGAAAAATGGAAGAAAATATAAAAATACTTATCGATATAGAATTACTGGAAATTGAACTTTTTCGGATAAATAAAAAAGTAGAACTTACCGAATATTTCCGTAAAAATATAAAAGAAATGGGAGCGAAGGTAGCTAAGCGATATACAGAAGAGATTGAGATTAAAGCAACTGAAAATTACCGAAAGATAAGCGGGAAAAATAATCGTCTTTGGTGGTCTTCCGAGCAATCTTATCAGGTATTTTTAATGCCGCAGAACGACGATGAGGGCATCCGCAAATTCGAGATGCTTTCCGGCGGCGAGCAAGTCGCAGTAGCTTTATCAATGAGGGCAGCAATGGCTTCGACCTTAACCACAGCGCGTTTTGCTATATTCGACGAGCCTACTATCAATCTGGATCAAGACGTAAAGCACGCGCTTTCCGAATCAATTAATGAAATACTAAAAGACTTGGATCAAGCGATAATTGTTACTCACGATGACGTGTTTAAAGAAATGGCTGACAATGTTATTTATTTATAACTAATATTTAAAATTCTATATCTTTAAATTCTATTTAGCTGGCTACTAATTTATAAACTTTATCATTAGGTCGAACTTTTTCGACCAATGCCATCGAGCAAACAGTGCCTTTTGGGGCTTCGGTTTGAATAGCGTCATCTATTCTCATTTCAGAAATGACATGTTCGACAACGCCAGTTTTATTGCCAATAATCAAAATCTCGTCGTTTTTGCCCAATGAGCCTGCCTGCATAACGAGTGCCGCTACGCCAATTTTGGGATAATAATTTTGCACATAGCCGACATAAACTTTTTTCTTTGTAGCTGAGGATCCGTGCATATCGTTCCATTCGCCGATTTTTCTGCCGAGATAATACCCATCCCAAAAGCCGCGATTAAACACTTCCTCGAGCCGACTTTCCCAGTGTTTGATTTTTTCAACTGTGTAAGTGCCTTCGAATATGGCATCCAACGCTTCTTTGTAGCATTCGACGACGCGCTTGACGTATTCGGGCGAGCGTCCCCGACCTTCGATTTTAAGCACCTTTACGCCTGCATCTACTATTTTGTCGAGAAATCCTATGGTACATAAGTCTTTTGGAGACATAATGTATTCATTGTCAATTTCAAGCTCGTAGCCTTGTTCTTTTTCTGTCGCAACATATTTCCGCCGGCAGGGCTGCAAGCATTCGCCACGATTGGCAGAGTGATCGCTTAAATGAAGGCTTAGGTAACATTTGCCCGAGATTGCCATACAAAGCGCCCCGTGAGCGAAGACTTCGATTTTTACAAGCTCACCGGCGGGGGAAAGGACTTGTTTTTGTTCGATTTCTTGCGTTATGGATTTTACTTTATCAAGAGATAATTCTCTCGCGAGTACCATAACTTCGGCAAATTGGGAATAGAATTCGACAGCGGAAAAATTGGAAATATTTAGCTGTGTAGAGCAATGGATTGGCAAAATTATTTTTCGAGCGTAGTTGATAACAGCCATGTCCGAAGCTATAACGGAATTAATTCCGGCGGATTTTGCTGCGTCTAGTACAGTTTCCATGCTATTTATATCATCGTCATAGACAACTGTATTGACAGTTAAATTTGTTCTCACGCCACTTTCGCTGGCAATATCTTGAATTTGTTTCAAATCGGAAACGGAAAAATTATATGAGGATTTGCTCCTCATATTCAGATTGCCGGCGCCAAAATAAATGGAATTGGCGCCAGCTTGAATCGCAGCTGCTAAGGACTCAAAAGAGCCGACAGGAGCAGTTATTTCAATATCATTTCTTTTCATTTGTCGGATTGCATATTTTTTTGATTTCTTCAAACAGTTTGTGTTCGTCACCCGGAGCGTAGCCATTATGTTCCCAAACGACTTCGCCTTTACCGTTCAGCAAGAATGTATGCGGCGGATTGTTCACGTTCATAGCGCGTTTGAAGTCTTGATTTTCGTCTAAATAAATGTCAAAATTCCAGCCTTTGGCAGTAACGAATGGAGCAACTCTTTTGCTTGAGCGTGTGTCGTCCAGCGATACGGCGATGAATTTAACACCAGTTTCATCTTGCCAGTCCTGATAAAGCTCGTTAATAGCAGCAAGTTCTTCCATGCATGGTTTGCACCAAGTCGCCCAAAAATTAACAACCATTGGCTTGCCATCATTGCTGAATTCAGCTGTGTTTACTAAATTCCCTTTCAAATCTTGTACTTTTGCCGCAGGTAATTTGCTTTGCGATTGAGCTGCCAAAGAACCGAACGAGAGAAGAAATATCATTAAAATCCCAAATAATTTCATATCATCTCCAAAAAATGTAACTAAAAATTAAATCAATGTGTTTATATTTGTAACAAAATTAACGAAAAATTTTAATATTATATATATAAGGACTTGTTTAAAATGAAAAAAGTTACACTACGATTTTTTGGAATGCTCGCGATAGGCATTATTACTATGTTTTCGGCAAATTATTTATCAGCCGGAAGCTTTGCAAAAGTTAGCTCCGATTCCATAATTAACGCCGGCATAGAGACCGAAGAGGCTATTGGCGAATTAAATTTTAGGAATACGACGTTTAATGCAGTTTCTTTTAAAGTGAAAATGATGTTTGAAGAAGTTGCTTTCGGGCATCAAGCTGCTATTTGTACTATTTATTGCTACTCATTCACAGACGCGGATTGGGACGGAAGTGACCCACAACCACTCGAAGGCTTGCAATCAACTACTGAAGCTTTCGATGATATTCCAATAACTGTCCATTGCAAAACATACGGAATTTCAGGCACAACAAAATTGACTTACAGATTCTATAACGTTGCTGATGCTGATGATTATATTGATTTTCCTGTTCGTTTTAATATTGGCTTAACCAGCGTCGATGACAACAAAGATGAGCAGGTTTTCGCATATCCAAATCCAACAAATAATGTTTTGAATGTAAACGCAGAAAAAATGATTGATAACATTAAATTATATTCAATCAAAGGCAGTGAAGTTTTTGATCAAACAAACATCAGCAATAACTCAGCTGCGTTAAATTTGAGCTCGCTTTCGGCAGGTAAATATGTAATGATTATTACACTTTCCGACGGCACTCAAAGAAAACAAAGCGTAATAGTTGAGTAATTTTTATTGGGGCTGTTCATAGGGTGAAATCTGCATCTTTCCATATCGCGTAGCGATAATATTATGGTAACTGTCAGATAAAAAGTAAGTTGCTTACTCCGTAAAAGTTATTTATAATCGCTACGCGATAAAAACATTTTCAACTTGCACTGGTAAACGCTAAATACTTGTAATCTCACTTATGAGACAGCCCCATGATTTGCCTTTCGCCCAAAGCACAATGCCTTTTTCAGTGTCTGAGCATGTCTAAGTCCAGACCACCTGCTACCTGAAAGCATCACCAACTCATATCAAGGAATTTCTCTATGGATTGATTAAATCTATTTTTAAATTCCATGAAATCGTCGGGAATTCGTTTGTTAAGGTACATGAGCAAAAATCCGTGAATCATGCTGCTGTACATTTGTTTTAAAAGCGTTGCTTCGGTTAATTGCTTACCTTGGAAAATTAATTCAAACTCTTTGGTAAGCGACTGAATTGATATTTCCTCCGTTTTAATAGTTAATTCAGGGGTAGTGCCTATTACCCGAATTTTCTCAAGGAATAACAATTCGTAAATACCGGGGTACTGAATAAAATATTTAGCAAACGCCCATGATTTATCAATAACCATTTGTCGCGGCTCCTTCGAGGATTTTGTTTGGCTTTCTACAAATTCGTTGACTTCATCAAAAAATTCACCAAGACATATTTTCATTAATGAATTTATATCTTTAAAATAATTATAAAGCGTTGCAGCTGAGTATCCTGCTTCGTTCGCTACGTTTCTTGCACTCAGCGCCGCAACGCCTTCGCCGCGAATTATACTTTTAGCGCTATCGATGAAATAACGCCGTACACGCTCTTCTTGGATGGTCTTGTTATCCATTATTTAACCTATTTATTGAAAATAACATTGTTCGTGCGATAAACAACGTTCAATATTTATGCTTGTTGTAAAAATAAATATTGACGTTAAATTAAATAATTTACTTTTTGCATAAACGGGAAAAAGCAAGGTGAAAGCTGTACTTTTCTCGCAAGAGATTTTAATTTCTATTGTTCCGTTATTTTTGTATATTAATTCTATATATCGATTCCGACAAGAAAGTCCAAATGCTTTTTGGACCAATTAATTGAAGTAATTTTTAATTTTTAAATGAATTGTGAAATTAAAATTTAATATAATGCGTCTTAAATTAATATAAATTAGTAGTAGCAATAACGAATTTAAATTTGTTTAATATTTTGTTTTAATTAAAAGGTGAATTTATGATGAATACAATGGATAGCAGTCCTTTCATTGAACCCGGTTTTGAATACCTCGGCTTAAGAAATATAAAAAAAGTTCATTGGCACCACGTAACTCCAGTACTATATGAACACGCGATACGTAGCCACGAAGGCATTATCTCCAGTTCTGGTCCATTAGTCGTCTCCACAGGAAAATTTACGGGAAGATCTCCTAATGATAAATATATAGTAAAAGATGAAGGCTCTGCTGATAAAGTAAATTGGGGTAAATCAAATTTCCCTTACAGTCCTGAAAAATTCGAAATGCTTTACGAGAGAGCTTTGGCATATTTGCAAAATCGTGAAATATATGTACAAGACGCTTGGGCAGGAGCAGACGACGAATATAAATTACCGATAAGAATCATAACTCTCTATGCTTGGCAAGCACTTTTCGCAAGAAATATGTTTATCCGCATAAACGACGACGAAGTTTTGAAAAATTTTGTTCCCGGCTTTACTCTCTTAGCTCTTCCCAAATTCATAGCCAATCCAGTTTTAGATGAAATAAATTCCGAAACATTCATAATGATTAACTTTACTAAGAAAATTGTTCTTATCGGAGGAACTCATTACGCTGGCGAGATAAAAAAAGCTATATTTACGGTATTGAACTATTTGTTGCCGCAGAAAAATGTCTTAGGCATGCACTGCTCGGCAAATGTAGGCAAAAGCGGCGATACTGCTTTACTTTTTGGTCTTTCAGGGACAGGTAAAACAACTCTATCTGCTGATCCAAATCGCAGGTTAATTGGCGATGATGAACACGGCTGGAGCGAGCATGGTATTTTCAATTTCGAAGGCGGCTGCTATGCGAAAGTGATTCGTCTTTCGCCTGAGGCAGAGCCTGAAATTTGGGAAACTACACGTAAATTCGGAACTATCTTAGAAAATGTAGTTATTGATCAAAATATCCGTGTACCGGATTTAGACGATGCCACTATGACTGAAAACACACGTGCAGCTTATCCGCTAACTCATTTAGAGAACATTGAGCCAAGCGGTAAAGGCGATCATCCGAAAAATATTATCTTTTTGACAGCAGACGCTTTTGGTGTTTTGCCCCCAATATCAAAATTGACAACCGAGCAAGCGATGTATCAATTCCTTTTGGGATATACAGCAAAAGTTGCTGGTACCGAGCGCGGTGTAACAGAGCCGCAAGCAACGTTCTCCACTTGCTTCGGGGCTCCATTTATGCCCTTGCACCCAAGCATTTATGCTAATCAATTAGGTAGCAAGATTAAAAAACATAACGTGAAATGCTGGTTGGTTAATACTGGCTGGATAGGCGGTTCTTACGGCGTTGGTAACAGAATTTCAATCAAATACACACGCGCTTTGCTTAATGCTGCCTTGGAAGGCAAGTTGGATAACGTAGAATTTGTTACTGACGAGTATTTCAATCTTTCTATTCCAACATCTTGCGAAGGCGTGCCATCGGATATTTTGAATCCTAAGAATACTTGGGAAAATCAAGCTGATTACGACACGAAAGCTAAGGATTTAGCTAAGCAATTTGTTTTGCAATTCAAAGGCTACGAGCCTTACGTAAGCGAGGAAGTTATAGCTTCGGGCCCAAAAGTAAAATAGACTGAGGGTTTGACTATCAATATATTTTGGGGCTGTTTCAATTAATTTTTTGAAACAGCCCCATTTTTTATTCTACTGTTTTCAGTTGATATATATATGCAAGGATTTGTGCTACAGCCTTGAAAAGATTCTCGGGTATTTCTTGATCCACTTCTACAGTATAAAATATCTGCCTTGCCAACGGCGGCTCTTCGACTATAGGAATGTTATGTTTTGTTGCAATTTCGCGAATTTTTAGTGCCAAAAAGTCAACACCTTTTGCGACAACGATTGGGGCGTTGCTTTGTCCGGGCTTATATTTCAGAGCGACGGCTACGTGAGTTGGGTTTGTGATAATGACGTCTGCTTTAGGAACATTTTGCATCATTAATTTTCGCAAGCGATTTCGCATAATTGAGCGCATACGAGATTTAATCAACTGATCGCCTTCGCTTTGTTTATTTTCGTCTTTTACTTCCTGTTTTGTCATTTTAAGCTCATTGCGATATTTCCATTTTTGATAGAAATAATCTGCAAGGGCAATTAAAATGTAAGCCAAGCCAATTTTTAAAACAAGCTCGAAGCTGATATCGACCATCATATTTGCAAAGTCAAAGAAAGGGCGTTCGACAAGAGTTAGAAATTCCTCGCGACGGCTATACAATATGTTTACAGCAAAGCCGCCGAGCAATATCAGTTTAACAAAGCTCTTTACGAGTTCAACCAATGAATTAGAAGAAAATATTATTTTTTTAAAATTCAGCCCTTCTGTGAATTTTTTTGTAGCAAACTTAAAACCGACTTGGGCGATTTCGCCACCCAATGCAACAAAAAAAAGCGTAATCATAAGCGGCAAGAGCATTGTCGCAAGCAAGCCAATTAATTTATAGGAGTTGTTAAGAACGTTTTGGTATGTAATTTCAAATGTAGCGGAATTATGCAGAACATACACCATGAAGCCTTCGTAGCTCGTGATAATGGATTTGCCCCAAATAAACAGGAGCATACAGCCGACGAGCAAAATACCTGCTGTGGTAACGTCATTGCTTTTGCCGACCTGCCCTCGGTCGCGTGCTTCTTCGTACCGCCTACTGGTAGGATCTTCTGTTTTCTCTTGCCCTTCTTTATTTTCAGCCATTGCTTTGCTCCTTTATCCGACGACCCGAGAGGGATTAAGAGTAAGCAATATTTTCATCGTTTCGCTTTGCATTTGAATCATTGCGAATTTTAGAACCATTACGAGTATGGGAACAGATATGAAAAGCATAACGAGCCCGACCGATATTTTCACTTGAAAGCTGAGCATAAATATATTAGTCTGTGGCGCAATGCGAGCCAACAGTGCCAAAGCCAAATTTGTACAAAAAAGCGCAATTAACACTGGTGAAGCGATTTTAATACCTAAAAGCAAAACAGTAGAAACAATTTGGATAAGTGCCGTTATAGTGGCTTCGGTAATTACAAAAGTCGTGAGCGGTATAGCTTTTATGCTAATGTAAAATGATTCAATTATATAATGATGACCGTTCAGCATTAAAAAAATCATCATAGCTGTCAGAAAATAAAATTCACCAACTAAGGTAGGAGCGCCCGCTTCATTATCGAAAAGTGTTGCAGCTTGAAATCCCATCTCGAAATCTATAACGCCGCCGGCAAATCTGGCTGCCCAAAGCACAATATTTCCCGAGAAACCTATTATAGCGCCGACTAAAAATTCTTTAAAAGAAAGCAAAGCCAGATTCCAAACGTGGAAATCAATAGCGGGTTGCTCTGCCCAAAACGGAGCGGCTACAGCTGTAGTTATAATAATTGCCTGTATTACTTTGACTTGCATAGGAATAGCTCCATTCCCAAAAAATTGAGCC
>JBBRJR010000015.1:0-19061 GCA_038218865.1 Kapaibacterium sp. (SeqCode)
TTATGTATAAAACCTAAAAATATACCTTATCGGGGCAGCCCCATCTAAATAAATCGCAATCATTTACTTCTAAGCTCCGCAGTAGCGGTATGTTAGTAGCAAACGGCTTCGCTGGCTCAAGTAGCGAAGCGTATCGAAACCAGCAAGAGCTGCTGCTATCCCAGATGTGGCACACCTTTGAGGTGTGCCACATCTGCACCTATTCAGCTTTTTCTCCGGCAACTGGAAACCGAAAACTTTCTTCCCAAAAGCCCAAAGCATTTCGCTGACCAAAGAAAACGCTTTTTAAAATCTATAGCCGATACTAATTGAACTTAATGATGTGAACGTAGTATTTGTTAAAACCAAAAGTCCGGTAGATACTGATAAATTGCCAAGTATATATACTTTGAATTTCAAATTTGCTGCCATTCCAGCACCATCAGAATTACCGCCCTGCTTAATCGGAACAACAAAACCTGCGCCCATAAACACATCTATATAAGGCGTTTTGTCTTCTCTTAAAAAACAATTTGTAAAGCCCGGAATTATTGTCATAAATAACATTGGGTCTTTTTCACTGTCAAGATTAAAAGCAAGCCCTGCGTCAAAAGTAGGCTTAAAGTAATTGTTCGTTGTTGTTTCAATCATATTGAAACTCAGCCCAATCAAATTTTGAGACGCAGCCGTAACATTATCCGTAGTTGTCAAATAAGACAGCTCCAAACTCCTTATAAAAGAGTAATTCTCTTCTTGATTTTGAGCAAAAAGTGGTGAGCTCAAAATTAGCAAAGCAAAGGCAGATATAATCCATTTTTTCATAATAAAATTCCTTACTAAAAAATATGTAACATGTAAAAATATTTGCTACAAATATATGAATATTGTATTAATATTTATCAATAATTATGTAATGTAATTAAAAAAATGTAAATTTATCTATATTTTTTATAGATTTGTAATTATCCTTGATATTTCTTTTCAAAATATATTAGAATAAGAGGCGATTTATGAAGAAAATATACAATCTATTAGACTTTAAGCATTTTGGATTTTTTCTCGGAATTATCTTGTTTTTTGTCGTTTTGCAACTTGACTTCGGTGGCGCTGCCTGGCAAATCAAGTACATGGCGGCTATTTCGGTAATTACTGCTGTTTGGTGGATTACCGAAGCCCTTCCACTGGCGGTTACTTCGCTTTTGCCCTTCGTACTTATGCCGCTGTTTGGAATTATGAAGAGCAACGACGCTGCAGCTGAATATTTCAATAGTACGATAATGATATACCTTGGCGGCTTTTTAATTGCCCTGGCGATGGAGCGATGGAATTTGCACAAGCGGATTTCGCTCGCCATTATTAAAGTCATCGGTACAAAGCCCGAGCGGATTATACTTGGCTTTATGCTGTCCTCGATGCTACTGTCGATGTTCATCTCGAACACCGCAACGGCTGTAATGCTTTTGCCTATCGGCTTGGCAATTATTTTGCAAATCGAAGACATGTTTCCACCGGAGCATACAGGTAAATTTTCTACCGCTTTAATGCTCGGAGTGGCGTATTCAGCTTCTATCGGAGGGATTGCTACATTAATCGGCACTCCGCCGAATTTAATATTTCAGCGAATTTATGAAATGAATTTCCCCTTAGCCGAGCCTATCTCGTATTTTCGTTGGGCAAGTTTTGCATTCCCAGTAGCTGTGGTTTTTGAAATTATTGCGTATTTTGTGCTTGTAAAATGGCTTTTCCGCCCGTCGAAACAAATAAAAGTAGAAAAAAGTTTTATTAATAACGAATATTTAAAATTAGGCAAAATCACACACGAAGAAAAATGGGTCAGCGTACTTTTCGTATTAATTTCATTTCTTTGGCTTTCGCGCGTAAGTATCGACTTAGGATTTGCTGTTATTCCCGGCTGGTCCACATTGCTGGCAAGTGGGAAAAGCATAGACGACGGCACCGTTGCCATTGCCATCGGCATTTTGCTATTTATTTTGCCTGCAAAAGCAAGCAAAGAAAAACTGTTGCCAGCAACAATAATAAGCAAAATTCCTTGGGACGTAGTGCTGCTCTTCGGTGGCGGGTTTGCTCTGGCAAAAGGATTCAGCGATTCGGGCTTGGCAGATTTTGTAGGAAATCAATTTCACTTGCTCGGCACGGTGAACCCTGTTATAAAAACAGCGGGAATAAGTTTTGTAATGACTTTTATGACCGAGCTAACCTCGAACACTGCGACGAGCAATATTATTATGCCAATCCTTGCATCGGTCTCGAAAGCAAATGCGATAGATCCGCTCATATTGATGCTTCCGGCGGTTTTATCAGTTTCCTTTGCTTTTATGTTGCCCGTGGCAACGCCGCCAAATGCAATTGTTTATGGATCGGGTAGAATCAAGATAATGGATATGGTCAAAGCCGGCTTTGTGCTTAATCTTATCGGAGTAGTAGTAATAACCGCCATGTTCTATACAGTTGGCGTGTTAGCTTATGGTCTGAAAATTTAAATTATAATAAATATTTAATCCAATGCGAGCAAAGAAAAATCATCCGATAGGGCGATTTCTTTTTGCTCGCCTGTCGTCATATTCTTTATTTTTACGACGTTGCGGCTTAGTTCTTCTTCGGCAATTATTACGACTTGTGGAATATTGAGATTATTAGCTTCTTTCATTTGCGATTTGAAAGACCGATGGTGCAAATCGGTAAGAACTTTATGTCCTTGCCGCCGCAAATTTGCTGCTATTTTTTGAGCTTCGGGTATAAATTTAGTTTCGCCGGAAAGAACGTAATAATCGGCTAATATTTGTGGATTTGGAAGTTTATCGAGCGATTCCAGAATCAGCAAAAGACGCTCGACGCCCATAGCGAAGCCCACGGCGGGCGTAGGTTTGCCGCCCAGCTGATTAAATAAATCATTGTATCTTCCGCCGCCGCCGAATGAATCTTGACTGCCCAAAGCATTGTGTTGAAATTCAAACACGGTATGGCTGTAGTAGTCCAAACCCCTTACGAGGCGTGGAGATAAGGTATATTCAATGCCCAAGCCTTGCAAAAGCTCAAGTACTTTGTCGAAATGTTCTTTGCTTTCGGCGTCCAAGCTATCTATAATATTCGGCGAATTTTCTACGGCTGTTTTGTCTTGCTCAGCTTTTGAATCCAGCACACGCAAAGGGTTTTGCTCCAAGCGAGCTTGACTATCTGGGGAAAGCTCGTTTTTCAAATCGAACAGATAATCCGTCAAAACTTTTCTGTACGCTTGCCGCGAAGCCTCGTTGCCCAAGCTATTCACAAGCAGCTTATAATCGCCAATGCCAAGCGAACGGCAGTAATCTGCGGCAAGGCTGATGATTTCGACATCACTCTCAGGGTAGGGCGAAGAGATGCACTCTGCGCCGAACTGGTGGAATTGCCGCAAACGCCCTTTTTGAGGACGCTCGTAGCGGAAAAACGGACCAAAATACCAGAGCTTAGTTGTTGCCTGCTGCAAATACACGGTACTTTGCACAACTGCGCGAACGAGTGCCGCTGTCATCTCGGGGCGGAGCGTAACGCTTTCGCCGCCTTTGTCCAGAAATGTGTACATTTCCTTATTGACTATATCCGTGCCTTCGCCCACGCCACGCGAAAAAACTTCCGTTTTCTCGAAAATCGGAGTACGGATTTGCTTGTAGCCAAAGCTGTCGCAAACTTTTTTGGCTGTCTCCTCGAGAAGCAGCCAATTGTCTATAGCGTCCGGCAAAATATCTTTGGTGCCGCGGATAGCTTGAATCATTCTACTTTTTACCAGTAAAGTGATACAATGAAATACCGACGGACACGGCTACGTTCAACGATTCGGCACTGCCTTCGCCGCTGATTTTAAACGATTGCGTTAATACTTCTTTCATTTCCGTCGAAATTCCTTTTGATTCATTGCCAAAGACAAGTCCGTATTGCTTAGTGGGCTTCATTTTGCCGATTTCTTCGGTTGCGTTTACGTCCGCGCCGAAAAGTTTAGCATTTTTAAAATTCTGCTTGATAAAATCAGGCAAATTTTCTGCTGTCAGCATTGAAACGCGAAATATCGAGCCCATAGATGAGCGAACAGTTTTTGGGTTGTAACCATCGGCGCACTCGTTGCCTAAGATGATTTGCTTTATGCCAAACCAATCGGCTGTGCGGATGATAGTCCCTAAATTGCCCGGATCGGAAACTCCGTCCAAAACGATAAAAGAATCCTTTTGGTAAATCGGTTGTTCGCGCGTGGTTACGACGGAAATAATTCCTTGCGGCGTTTTTGTGTCGCAAAGCTGTTCGAATTGATGCTTCGGCGCCAAATACACGGGGATACCGCGCTCGCTGTATTGGTCGGCAATTTTTATAATGTTGCCTGCCGAAGATTCGCGTACTACGAGCAATTCAGGCTGGTAGTTGCTCGCAAGCAATTCCTCTGCCAATATCTCGCCTTCGGCTACAAATAGCTCATTTTCGTCTCTAAATTGTTTCTGATGCAAAGACTTAATAAATTTTTTCAGTCTTTGACTTATTGGTATTGCATAGTGCATTTTTATTAGTATATTGTAATTGAACTTTTTTAATTTAGCAATTTAGTTTTTTTTTTATTAAAATTCAAGTAATTAAAAGGATATTTTATGAATATATATAAAATATTGCAAAAAAAGCGATTTAATTGTGAACTTTCGAGCGAGGAAATTCGTTTTCTTGTCGAAAAAATTACCACCGGCGAGGTCTCTCGAGAACAAGCCGCCGCATTTTTGATGGCTTCTTGCATAAACGGGCTATCAAAAAATGAAACCTCCGCTTTAACAATGAGTATGACCAATTCCGGCACAAAATTCGATTTCAAAAATTTGGGCAAACCCGTAGCCGATAAGCATTCGACGGGCGGAGTTGGCGACAAGCTCTCGCTTTTGCTTTTGCCTATTTTGCTGGATTTGGGCTGCCTTGTTCCGATGATTTCCGGTCGCGGCTTGGGGCATACAGGCGGCACAATCGATAAATTGGAATCGATTTTGGGGTACAGGACAGTATTAACCGAAGATGAAATATATCGGCAAATGGAGAGTGTGGGCGGAATGATTGTATCGCAAAGCCCGGAAATTGCCCCCGCCGACAAGATAATTTATTCAATTCGGGACATAACGGCAACCGTAGAATCTGACGGATTGATTACTTCTTCGATTTTGAGCAAAAAGCTCGCCGAAGGACTGAACTGCTTGCTGCTGGATTTGAAAATCGGAAACGGCGCGTTTTATCCAACTCTGGAATCCGCCAAGGAGTTGATTGCAAATATGGAAGCAGTAGCCGGCGAGTGCGGACTGAATCTGAAAATTGTGCCGACCAACATGGATAACCCTTTGGGGCAAAACATTGGAAATTGGCTCGAAGTCTTGGAAACGGAAGAATGCCTGAAAGGAAATTTCCCGCAAGATTTACTTGATTTGACGTTATTGCTGGCGAGCGAAATGCTCGTGCTTGCCGGCATTTTTGATTACATCGCAAAAGCTTATGCTGCCGCAAATGAATCCATCGAAAGTGGCAGAGCCTTAGATATGTTTCACAGATGGATAAGCTCGCAAGGCGGTGATTTGGAAGCCTCACGCAAGGAATATGCAAATACGCCGATATATATTGTTAAAGCAAAGGAAAAATGCATAATAGCAGGGTTCAATACCAAGCAGCTGGGTTTTGCGGCAATTGCACTTAAAGCGGGGCGCAGCTCGCCGACTGACACCTTAGATTTTGCGGCAGGCATAAAATTGCTCAAAAAGCAGGGCGACTCCGCGGAGGAAAACGAAGCAATCGCAGTATTTTTCGCACGAGACACATCACTTTTCGAGCAAGCGGAGCAAATCTTTTTGGAGGCAGTTTTGTAGCTGGTAGATTGGCAGTGGGAGCAAGTTATTCCTCCGATGACTTCGAGTCATCGGAGGAATATGAAATTCTTGACGACCAACCTTCCTAAGGGTTAAAGTATTAATATTTATGAAGTTTTATTCGGTTTCCCGAAAACACTTCGCAAATTCAGATAATACTTTATTTGCTTAGATAATAATCTTATATTTGTAGATATATATGTTGAATTTTTAAATATTAGGTATTATTATGAAACTTATCATCCTTAGCATAGCTATCTTTTTCCTTTTGTTTACTTTGCAGTCCAATTCACAAGTAACATTCCATGATTTATCTGCCAAAACAATTGATGGAGATACAATTTCAATGTCAATTTTTAAAGGAAAGAAATTGCTTGTCGTAAACACTGCTTCACTTTGCGGCTACACTTACCAATACGGTGAATTGCAGTCATTATACGAACAATACGGTGGCAATAATTTTGAAATTATCGGTTTCCCTTCAAATGATTTTAGTGAACAAGAGCCCGGCACCGATTCAACAATTGCGGAATTTTGTGAAAAAAATTATGGAGTTACTTTTACGATGATGTCGAAGATTGCTGTTACCGGAACGAAAATGCACCCAATTTACAAATGGCTTACGCAAAAATCGCAAAATGAAGTTGGAAACAGCACTGTTCAATGGAATTTTCAGAAATACATGGTGGATGAAGACGGTAAACTCGTTGATGTGGTAGGCACAACTTCAAGCCCGCTTATTTCCAAAATCACCGATTGGCTGAAAACTACATCAGTTGAAGAGGAAAGCCCTGCATTTAAAAGTATCCGCATAACGCCAAACCCATCGCCAAACAGCTTGAGAATTACGATGAACAATTCAAACGTAACAAATGGCTCTATAGCAATTTATGGCACGTCTGGCGTGAAAGTTCTTAATGTATATTCCGGAAATATTAGCTCAAACCAAGAGTTCTTGGTTGATATTTCAGTTCTCCCTATTGGAACTTACCATCTGATTTACGAGTCGGGCAATTCAAGATTTTCAGAAAAGTTTGTGAAAAGTAATTAAGGCAAATAAATAGGGAGGAAGAAGTGGTTGTATTGTAATAATTTTCGAGGGTTTTGCATCAGATTCTTCTTTCCCCCTTTTTTAAAAGCGGGTTTGGGGGATTTCTTCAATTTAATACAAATCCCCCTGTTCGCTTCGCTCTTTTAATAAAGGGTGGGAAAATTATTTTTCATCTTACTGATAACTGGAAACTGATTGACCTCACCCCAGCCCTCTCCATGAATGGAGAGGGAGGTGGAAGTCGTTGGTATGTAATGACTTACATGTATTGGTATTTTTTATGCCCAAAGCCCTTCTTCCTGCCTGCCACCTGAAAGCTTTTAAGGCATCCACCCCGTCATCGCTTCGCGATGCCACCCCTCAACGAGGGGAATTTTAAAGGCACATATTTCTAATTTTCTTACTAATGCCTAATGCCCAAAGCCCTTCTTCCTGCCACCTACTTTCTCTCAATCAGCAACATCGTTATATCATCGTAGAAATCTTCGCCTTGAGTCCATGTTTTCATTATCTTGGGCAATGCTTCAAGTATTTGTGCAGCGTCAAGTGACACGTGATTGTTGAAGAAATCAAGTAACATAGTAGCAGCCTGAGTTTTCTTTTTCACGCCCGCACATTCGGTAATGCCATCGGTGAAGATGACAAATTTATCGCCTTTATGAAACGGAATGGTTTGGTCGTAGTATTCCGCTTCGGGAAGTATGCCAACGGGAAAGCCACGAGAAACCAAGTATATCGCTTGCTCGCCAGATTTTATATAAATCGGGTTGGGATGTCCTGCCTGCGAAAATGATATGCTATTGTTTTTTAAATCTATAATTCCGTAAATCATTGTGAAATATTCGGAATTATCCCCTGTCGAAAGGAACTGCTCGTTTAGTTTTTTGATAACAAGCGAGGGCGGGTATATTTCATTGTAATTATTCGGATTGACAAGCAATTGATTGCGTAAGCCTATGCCTAATGTGCGACTTAGCGAGACAGACAAGAAAGCTGCTGGCACGCCATGACCAGAAACGTCTGCGCAATAAAATGCGATAGCGTCCTCCGACAAAGGGAAAAAGTTAAACGTGTCGCCCGAAACAAATACGCTCGGCAGGTACATCCAATTAAAGGAACATTCTCCTATCTCAACATTATTTTCGGGCAGAAACTGCCTTTGCAAATCAGCTGCTGTTTCCAAATCCTGCTTTATAGTAGAGTAGGCGTCGTTTAGCTTGCGGTTTAATTCTTTCTCGGTAGTTACCAAGCGGTTGAGTTCTATGGAGTCATTAAGTGCGGCTACGAGCTTGTCGTTGGGTATTGGCTTGGTCAAAAAGCGATAAATGTTGCCTTCGTTTATGGCGTCGATAGCTGTTTGCAAATCTGCATAACCAGTTAAAATAATTCTGACTGTATCAGGCGAAATTTCTCTTACTTTATGCAAAAGCTCTATGCCGTCCATTTCGGGCATGCGATAATCGGAGATAACGACTGCAAAAGGCTCTTGCGTCATAATCTTATCTATGGCATCTTTGCCGTTGCTTGCTGTTTCAACTTCAAAATAACTACGTAAATTTCTTTTGTACGCATAGAGGATATTCAGCTCATCATCTACAAATAGGATTCGCCTGTTCATGGGACAATTATCTGCTCTTTGTTTACAAGGCAGGTTCTGATTGTTTCTATAAATATATCACTTTTGATTGGCTTCGACAGTACGAAATGCGCCACTTCTTGCAAAGGATTATCCAGCGAATTTTCGAGATAGCCCGAAAGAATAACCCGAATCGTATTTGGGTACAGTTTTCGTACATTACCAAGCAGCTCGACACCTGTCATGCCGTTCATATACATATCGGAGATAATGATGTCGAAAGTATGCTCTTGCATAGCTTCAAGAGCCTCTTCGCCTGAGGAAGCAAAGACGACGTCCATCTCGTCTGCCATTATTTTGAATATGCGTTCCATCCCCATCAGGATAAAATGCTCATCATCTACGAATAGTAATTTTGCCATAATTTTTGCAAATTTGTTAATTGATAATAGGCAATTTAATAATAAATTCTGAACCTTTCAAATAATTTGATTTAACGGAGACTAAACCGCGATGTTTATTGTAAATTACGTCGTGTACAATCGCCAAACCCTGCCCGCTGCCTTTGCCTGTTTCTTTCGTTGTGAAAAACGGATCAAATATTTTACTGATAAGTCTCTCAGGGATACCAATTCCGTCATCCTTTATTGAAATTACTACGGCTGCTTTGTCGAAAGACGTAGAAAACTCGATTGTGCCGATTTTATAGTCCTTGTGTTTCCGGATTTTCTCTTCAATTGCGTTTACGGCGTTTAAAAGTAACTGCAAAAAAACCTGATTTATTTCGTCTTTCTGGCATTTTATATCGGGCAGGTTTTTATCCAAATTAAGCGATATATCAATTATGTTTTTCCATTCGTTTCGGGTTATCAAAACGGTATCTTCTATGCTTTTATTGATATTTACAAACGTTTTTTCTTTGTTGCCAGTGTTTGAAAAATCGCGGATAGTTTTGATAATTCGGTTTAATTTTTCCACTCCGTCCAGCGTTTGGTAAATTGCCTGCGGTATTTCGTTTACGAAGAACGGAATATCGGTTTCTTTTATGGTTTTATTAATTATTCCTTCGATTTCATCATGATTATAATCTTTGATATGCAAAGAAAGTTCGTTGATGCTATCGACGTAAGCAGTCATCATCTCGAAGGCGTTGTTCAGAAAAGAAATATTGTCGCCGATGTATTGCAATGGCGTATTTAGCTCGTGAGCTATGCCGGCTGCGAGTTGCCCGATGGATTGCAAACGCTGCGCAAGGTAATTTTTGTTAATCTCTCTCAGCAGACGATTACTGCGGGACAAATCACGTGATTCAATCAAGTTCTTATATATTACTGCGGCTAAATTTGTAACAAATGAAAGAAGTGAAATAATATCTTCAGAATAGTAATTTTTATGAATACTGCCGACAGAGAATACTCCGATGCTTTCATCGTTTTTGAAGAGTGGAATATAAAGCCTCGAATACAAGCGTACGTTATCTATCAGATATTTTGCCAAAATATCGGTTTCCTCATCTTCATCAGGTATATATATTATTTTTCCTGTTTTAAAAGCAGTACCCGGATGTCTTTCCATCGCGGTTCTTTCTAATTCGTTTTTTTCGGTTTTGGCGAAGCCTTTGGAGGTAACTGCTTTAAAACGTTTTGCGTTCGGATTGTAATAGTAAAGCACAATATATTGGATATCGATAATCTCATTGACTATATCTTCGAAATGTTTGAACAAATCGCTCATGTTCGCTGCTACGGCCAAACGGGAAGCATAGCTTTCCATTTTTTTTATAAAATCAAGATTTGTTTCGAATACCACAAATATACCGTAAGTTATAGTTTTTCAATAATAAACATTTTTACAAAATAATAAATTATTTACATAAAAACAAATTGATTTCTTAATGCTTGTTTTTAGAGCGTTTTTTTTATCAATTATGTTATACTATTTTCGTCATATTTTTTTATCTTTATATACATTATACTATAGCACTCTAAATAATGACAAAAATCAATATCCTGATACTTTTAATGTTGTTTTCCCCGCCGAGTTTGGTATTGGCAAATTCAAACGCCGGATCTTCTATTGCCGGTTTTGTAAAAAATGCAGAATCCAAGGAAACGCTTATTTCTGCTACCGTTTTCCTTAAAGGAACAAAAAACGGCGCTCTGACCAATAAAAATGGATATTTTTCTATTACCGGCATACCGGAAGGCAAATACACGCTCGTCGCATCGCTTGTAGGCTACGAAAAAACCGAAACGAAGCTCGAGATAAAAGCAGGCGCGGCTTTGCGACGCGATATAGAGCTGAAGCCGCAATCAGTCCGTACCGATGACATAGTCGTCGAAGCAGACCGAGACGTAGAAAAGCGGCAAATCAGCATTAGCAAGGTAAGCGTGCCGATGAATATAATTAAGGACATACGCATCGGCGGAGAATCTGACGTATTTCGGACATTGCAGTTTTTGCCCGGCGTTTTGACGTCGTCTCAGATTTCGAGCGGGCTTTTCGTTCGCGGCGGCTCGCCAGACCAAAATCTCGTACTGCTCGATGGCTCGACCGTTTACAATCCTACTCATTTATTCGGCTTTATCTCAACTTTCAATACCGATGCAATCAAAGACGTGGAGCTCATCAAAGGCGGCTTCGAGGCTCAATACGGCGGCAGGCTCTCGGCTGTGCTGAATTTAACGCAAAAAGATGGCGACCGTAGCCACTTCGGCGGCGCAGCGTCAGTGGGCGTTATTTCCTCTCGAGCTTCGCTTGAAGGACCAATCGGGAACGGCTCGTGGTTTTTTGGCGGACGCCGCACGTATTTTGAATTAATCAAAAAAGCGATCCCCGACGATCCAGAAAGCCCACTGCCTGATTTTAATTTTTACGACGTAAATGGAAAAATCACACAAGATTTTGGCAGTAACGATAAGGTCTCGTTGAGCGGCTTTTTGAGTCAGGATAGATTGGACGTTTCAACCGTGGGGATTAATATGGGCTTGGAAATCGGCAATCAATTGCTCGCCTCGAAGTGGACACATATTTTTTCTAATGAGCTTTTCGCTACCGCAAATTTGAGCTACAGCAAATATTTTAATAATTTCCAAGGCGATCAGTCAGGCTATGGCTTTTTAATTGAAAATTCTATAACGGATTACACAGCTAAAGCCGCCATTGAGTGGTTTACGAGCGACAAAATAACGCACAAATTTGGCGTTGAAGTAAATGATTACAGCTTCAATTATTTGCAAAATTTCACAGGCGACACCGACAGCACAAGCGTGGACGCTTCCGCTGGCACAACGAATTTACGCGTAAAAGACCAAAATTATGCCGCATTTGTACAAATGAATTATCTAGCGACAGAACTTCTCTCCGTGCAAGCAGGCTTGCGGGTAAATTATTGGAAATTACGAGATTTAGTTTTGCTTGACCCGCGTCTGGCTTTGCGATACCAACTTTTTGACAACGTAGCCTTGAAAGCGGCTTGGGGAGAATTCAGCCAAAACCTAAGGCTCGCTACCCAGCAGGATTTTTCCTTTTTTGATACGTGGCTACCGACTGACTCGACAGTGGACGCAAGCCGCGCTCGGCATTATATTTTCACAGTCGAAACCAAACCATTCGATAATTATGATTTAAATTTCGATGTGTATTATAAGCAATATGAAAATGTAAGCGAGCTGAATTCATCTTCTTTCGGCGGTGAAAAAGTCAAAGATGTATTTTATATCGGCAAGGCTCATTCTTACGGCGTGGAAGTTTTTCTGCAAAAAAAAGTCGGCAAGCTGACAGGCTGGGCTGGCTACGCTTTAGGATTTATCCGTGCCGAATTTGATTCTATCAATAACGGCAAAGAATTTCGTCCAAAGTACGACAGGCTGCACGATTTCAAATTAGTTGCTCAATATGAATTAGATGACAGATGGAACTTTGGGGCATCTTTTACTTTCCAAACGGGACAGTCGTTTACGGGGGCTACTTCTCGCTTCCAATCGTTTTTGCCTCACCAAAGCTATGGCAGAGGAAAATACATCCCCAGCCAAAGGTACGGGCTTAGGCTGCCGCCTTCTCACCAGCTAAACCTCAGCGCCGGCTACGCCTTTAAAACGTGGGGACTTGCCTCCAAATTAGTTCTTGATATATATAATGTTTATAATCGTCGAGATATTTGGTTTCGATTCTATAATTTATCAGAAGCAGAAACAACGGTCGAAGACGTTAAGCTTATTCCGATTTTGCCAACTATATCTTATGAAATAAAATTTTAAGGAAGAAAATGAAATTCAAAATGTATAAATATAAAAATTATTTTCATAGAATATTAATTTTATTGGTCATGGTCTTTGCCATCAGTTGCGGCGACGACATACCAACAGATTACGTGCCACAAAATTTTGTGGAAGGCGTCCTTTTGGTTGGCGAACCAATTAGAGATATAAAAATAATCCGCACGCAACCGATTAATGCGATTTACAACTATTACAAATCGCATATAACGGACGCCGAAGCCATCATTTCGGGCGATGGCAGGGAATTTTTGCTAAGTTTTAATTTTGATACTCTACGCCCGGGCTACTTCGCCACCGACAGCAATTATTTTATAAAACCAAATACATTCTATAGTTTGGAAGTTCGGCTAAAAGACGGGAGCGTACTTACCGGCGAAACGACAACTCCGCTCGTTTCCGATTGGAAGATGAGTCCCAAAAATTTCATACAATACCCTTTGGATACATTAAAGCTCTCGGCTCGCGATACAATCGCTTGGCAAAAAGTGGCGGGCTATGATTACTACATGATAGCCGTTGTTTGCTTGGATACTCTGGAATATGGAAAATACCTCGCGTCGCCGCGTGAAGAAAAAAACCGCAGAACATATAAGCCATTCTCAGGACAAAATACATACAAAGACTTGTCATCGACGTCATTTTTACCCAACAATGAAACTTCGGTGGTTTGGACAACGTTCAAATGGTTCGGAAAGCACGAGGTAGTTGTCTATACGCCGGATTGGAACTTCACTCGCTGGTTCGTGCAAAACGTAAGCTCCAGCAGCTTAAATCCGCTATATTCAAGCATCGAAGGCGGCGTAGGCGTTTTTGGCTCTGCTTCGGTCTTGCGCGACACTTCTGTACTTTTGAAAAATCAACCTTAGCAGGCGTCAGGTTATAGGCAGCAGGAAAGGCAAAGAGCGGATTTTGTAGGGGCATGGCATGCCGTGTCCTTGTTGCTTGGTAGGGGAGAACGCAAGTTCGCCCAGAAGCTGATGCAGATGTGCCACATTCCATTCCAGATGGCGTCCACCTTCGAGGTGGACGCCATTTAAAGAAGCTCCGCAGGAGCGCAATGTTAGTAGCAAACGGCTATCTCTACTTCTTTTTTTTACTCATCCGATGACTTCAAGTCATCGGATGAATTGCGTTTTACCGGAAACTGGCAATTGCTAACTTGCGACCAAGACGAGGCTGCCCCGATAAGGTATATTTTTAGGTTTTATACATAACATTTTTGTTAAATGAACAATAAAACGGCAAACATAATATGAACACCCTCTAGCCTCCTCTTAAAAAAGGGGGGACAAGAACTTGGAAAATGAATTTCGTAAGTTCTTATAATTCAAGTGTTTCTTTCTCCCCCTCTTAAAAGAGGGGGCCGGGGGTGTTTAAAGATGTAAGTATCATCGCAAGGTTATTTGAACATGCGTGCCAGTCTTAAAAGCACATCATTCGACTTATCGGGGCAGCCCCAAATAAAGGGAGGATTTGGAACCCGCCCTTACGGGTTTCTGCCTTTTCACTGGAAACCGTCCGCCGATAACTTGAAACTTTCTTTCTTACAGCCCAATTGTCCAAAGCCTGCTACATATTTATTTCTTCCAACAACGCAATCACAACTTGATAGGGCTGCATCTCCAAAATTATATTATTTCTATCAGCTGCGAATTTGCAATCAAAATGCTCTAACATATAGAATTTGAACGCTTCGAGTGGCAGTTCTATGTCAGCCTGAGTTTTTTCGCTGCTGAAATTCACAATAACCAAAACGCTTTTGTTCCAAATAAAATGTATTATGTTTTCATTCTGGTTTTTCCAATATGTAACATCATAAGCCGAAGCCATTGGTAAAAATGGAGGATTTTTCTGTATGATTTTAATGGCATTTTCTACTTGCAAAATAAAATTTATTATATTATTTTCCGACAGCCAGTTCATTGCCTTTCGTGAAAAAAGCGGCAAAGCCTCTGGTTGCAGGGCTTTTATCTCATCTGGATCAAAACCCAATCCGGTATTAATCGGCAATGTTTCGCCAAGCTCAAAGCCACTATGCAAAAACTTTATACCCGGCAAAAAGCTCGAAATTGCCCACGTCAGCTTTGAGTATTCAATCCCGCCCAGTCGCGACGCCGTCCTTTTTGTATTATGCGTTTCTGCGGTCAAGAAAAAGTCCATCGCAAAAGCCTTGTGAGAGAAGGTTTCTATTAAAATGCCCAAATTGTGCGGAAAATGAAAATCGAACGGCAAATAGCCTAATACGGCGTCGTAGCCATCATCTTTGGATTTCATATTTATTACAAAATTTTCTTCCCATAAGATAAAATTGCTTTTTTTAAGCCTCGCGCGACGTACTATCTCGCTTCGCAATTTCTTCGGCAGGGCATGTCCCATATCTATCATAACGCCGTCTATGCCGTAATTATCTATGTAGTATGGGATTATATTTGCGATAAATTCCCAAAGCTCTTTGTTCTCATTTTTTTCCTCGGCATAATCTTCGTCATACATTCTAATGGTATTGTATGCCATATAATTATACTCATCATGGTTGTACATTTTCAAATACGTAACGTCCGACCACAGTGGCTGAGTATCATCGGGGGGCCAATCAGCGAAAGCATTTGGAATCTTTACTTTTTTATTGTCATGCGTCAAGCCACAAATCTTACCATTTTCGATAAATACTTTGTCAGGTGTATTCTGGAATAATTCAATATATTTTTTTGGCGGTGGCGGCAGCTCCGTAAGGTCATTGTTTTCGATTTTATGAATAATTTTAGCAAGCGTTTTTTTATCGAAATGCGGAGGCGTGATTTTTTCTTCTTCATCGATAACCCAATAGAACCACTCTGGATGCTCCAAAGCAATATCACTATCAAGCGAGGCGGTGCGGAAAACGAATTCGATAATTACTTTTATTCCGATTAAATGTGCTGCCTCGACAAACGCAGAAAATTGCTCTTCGCAAGTCATATCAATCATCGGCTCTGCTAAATTTTCATCAAGTCGGTATGGATTGCGAATAGAGTAGGGCGAGCCCAAGTCGCCTTTGTTTCCGTACTGCCCGATTGATGTAACCGGCAGAAAATAAATGGTATCAATGCCTAAACACTTTAGATATGGCAAAAGTGCAACGCTTTTCAAAAAAGTGCCAGTTTGCTTGAATTGCCCTTCCAGATTTTCTAATAGATTGGAAGATGTATGATCATACGTAGTGGTATAGCGAACTAACATATTGTAAACCTTAGGTTTACCCATCATGTTGAGCGACGGAGCGTTTTTAAGTTCCAATATCCTTTTTGTTCGATTTAAAAAATATTGAAAAGGATTGAATTCTATTTGCTCGGCAGGCTTGTCGAACTTTTCCATCCAAAGCGAAGGCACGCTGTATTTATGTGTATATGTTTTATTTGTCGATTTCTCGAGAATTTTAATTAATTTATTTAGATTTTCCATATATTTTAACTCCATATAGTTATCGGTATCCTGTTATCGGTTATTATTAAAAGGCAGAGAAGAAACACCCCCCGACACGCTCTTACAAGAGGGGGAGAAAGAAACACTTGATTTATAAGAATTTACGAAATTCAATTTCCATGTTCTTGTCCCCCCTCTTTTAAGAGGGGGCTAGGGGTGTTCATATTATTTTTGCAGGCTTATTGTTCATTTAACAAAAATGTTATGTATAAAACCTGAAAATATACCTTATCGGGGCAGCCCCTCGGCGCAGAAGTCATATTAAACCCATATCCAAGTAACATTGCTCAAAAGAGGGGGACCAGTGTTACTTTTGTATCGCAACTACTTGCGTATATATTTCTTCTTTTCTTTTCCTAATGCCTACAACCCATAGCCTGTTGCCCACAGCCTACTCCACAATATATTCCTCGCCGAGCATATCACGGCGGGTTTGCACGCCGTGCTGACCGAAGAATGAGTCTAAGTCTTCTTTTGCCGGCGGTATAACTTTGCCCTCATTCATATACGTGGTAAGCTCTTCGTATGTAAGGGTTACATATTTTCCAGTTTCTTTAATATGGATGGTGGAGATATTTTTAAAAATATCAACTTTAACTAATTTGGCAAGCCCATCATTTGTTTTTATTCGTGAATAAAGCTGTGGATAGCCTCGGAACGCTTCGCTATAGGTTTCGTATTCGAAGAGAAGGCAGCATTTGAGGCGGCCGCAGTATCCGCTGAGCTTGGAAACGTTCGTAGAGAGTTGCTGCAAGCGGGCGTGGTCAAGCGTTATGTGGTTGAAATCATTTAAAAAGCTGGTGCAGCATAGATTTAGCCCGCATGCTCCTACTCCGCCCCCGATGCGCTTGGTTTCTTCGCGGGTCGAAATTTGCCTGAGTTCTATCCTTGTTCTAAATGTCCTCGCTAATTCTTTGACAAGGTCGCGGAAATCTATTCTTTGCGGAGCGGTAAAAAATATAGTCAGGCGCTGCTTGTCGAGCTGCCATTCGGATTCAGTAACTTTCATGTCCAAGTTCAATTGGTCAATTAACTCCTTACTTCGGCGAACTACGGACGTTTCTTCGGCAGTATTGGCAAAGTATTGGTTTAAATCGACTTCTGAAGCGATGCGAAGTACTTCGCAACATGAATTTTTGGGTTTAAAACTGCTTTTTTGTCTGCGAGCTGCATCCTCGCCGACAAATGTAACTAAGCCTAAATCTATACCGTTTTCGGAATTAACCACAACCCTATCGTCGGGCAAAATGGGCTTTCCGATGTTTGAAATAAAATAATTCCTGCGATTGCCTTTAAAAAGTACTTCTATTATCAAATCCTTTTGAATGCTGTCTATTTTATCGGGAACGGAATTCGTATTAATTATTTCATTTTGGGACAATTTAGTTTCTATTTTATGATTTACACCGTTTGTACTTGGAAATGTTTGCAAAACCTCAACACTCGGCGAATTAATCTCATTTTTATTCATCAATGCCTCGAAAAAAAGCTAAAAATCTATATTAAATAAATCTATATATATTAATAAAATTAAATAAAGAAAAAAAATTTTGTTTTATTCTAATATCTCAAATAGTAATATAACATTTACTTTTATAATAAACAAATAATATAACAGAGCTACACTATCAAAAAGCTGAAATAATCTTTTTTTTCAATAAAATAGCATAATAATTCGGGAATTATTTTTCAGTTTTTCGATTTAATATTATTCATTGGCAATATAATTTGATAAAACTTTACATTTTATTTTGAAAACATCAGTATTTTCATTAGATTTGTAATGCGATTAAAAACAAGATAAGTTATTTAGTTTAAACTAAATTAGATTGTTTTGCAATACTAAATTATTAATATTTTCCATAAGGATTTATCATGTCTTATCAAATTAACGACGACTGCATAACTTGCGGCGCCTGCGAAGCTGAATGCCCCGAAGAGGCAATCTACGAAGGCGATGACCACACAATGATCCACGCCGACAAATGTGTCGAATGTGTCGGTCATTTCGATGAACCACAATGCGTTGCAGTTTGTCCTGTCGATGCTATTGAGAAAGTTTAGTTAGAAATTAACGTTTATTTTTGTATAATAAATATTGAGAAGAAAAATGGCTTATTACATTAATGACGATTGCATCAATTGTGGAGCTTGCGAGCCGGAATGTCCGGTAAATGCGATAACCGAAGGCGATCCGATATACGTTATCGATGCCAATACCTGCGTCGAATGCGTTGGCTATTTCGATGAACCGCAATGCGTTGCAGTTTGTCCTGTCGATGCTGTACTTCATTTGGATTAACATACAAATTTGCATATATTTAAATATGTCGATTATTTCAAAGGCTTCACTTTTTTTAAAAGTGAAGCCTTTTTTTGGGTTGTGGAGAAGAAATGTTTCCGGTAATCGGTTGTCGGTTTCCGGTGAAAGGCAATAGGCTTTGGGTTTTAGGCTGTGAAGAGTCTTTTTGCTTTATGCTTTTCCCCGCAGCCCAATGCCTTCCCAACTCCGTAGAAGCGAATGGCATTTGCCCAAAAAGCTGTTGGGCAACAGGTTTCAGGCAATAGGTAACATAAGTCAGATGACGTGCTTTTAAGACTGGCACGCATGTTCAAATAACCTTGCGATGATACTTACATATTTAAACACCCCCCCCGCGCCCCCTCTTACAAGAGGGGGAGAAAGAAACACTTGATTTATATGAATTTACAAAATTCAATTTTTATGTTATTGTCCCCCCTCTTTTAAGAGGGTGCTAGGGGGTGTTCATATTATTTTTGCAGGCTTATTGTTCATTTAACAAAAATGTTATGTATAAAACCTAAAAATATACCTTATC
>JBBRJR010000016.1:0-18178 GCA_038218865.1 Kapaibacterium sp. (SeqCode)
GAACTCTGCCGTCGATGTCAGTTGTAACTTCCGGAAGTCTTTCGCCGCGGTTACTAAGTATTGAACCTTTTGGAGTTACAGGATTTGTTTTAATTCTTAAATTCTGAGGATCGCTGCCTTGGTAAACCAAATCTGTAGTAAAGTCGCCCACTGCTGAGTGCATATCCATTCCTGTCCAATATTGCCATTGCGACAAGGTTAAGAAATTAGTTTTATCACCATATTCAAGTACGGAACTCGAGTCAGTTGTTTCGATAAATCTGAACAAAGGCACTTCGGTCGGATTTGATACGTAATATACGTTGCGATCGAAGCTTGACAAGGCTGCTTTTGGTTGGTAACCGTGATAAAATACTGCAGCTGCAAAATCGGTAGTTCCGATATTGTTATCCAAAAATGCGATTGCATTGTTGTACATGAATGTTTTAGCCGTTTGCTGCAATGCGATTGCATTGACGCGTCCGGTGTTAGCAAAATCATCATTGTCAATTATAATTGTATTGTTGATAATTTTGTCGGTAAGTGTGAATTGTTTTTTTGCAAAAGGAGCGTCGAAGCCGCTGTTTCTTTCTGTAAAGAAGCGAATGCCGTATTTATTGGCAGCAGCATTGGTTGTACGCAAAGCCCAAATGATATTGTTTGTAATTTTGTTATTATCGGCAACATTAGGGAAAGTAATGAATTGTCCTGATGGGTCGTTCATTTCTGTACGAACCTGCATAACTTTTATACCGTAAGTATTCGAACCGTTCCAAACGTTACTTATTTCATTGCCATCAATGATAAGTCCCATATTGAAAAAGCCCCACATACCCAAGCGGCCCGATTGGCCTGCCATTATACCGGCTGCTTCTTGTCCGCAATTACCTGTTACGTTGTCAATTCTATTTTTTTCGATTTTAGAATCGTTCTCGAAACCAAGGAATATACCGGCTGAGCCGACGTCAGAGATTTTATTGCCAACAAAATTATTATTGTGGTTTAAATAAGTTTTAAATCTGCCCGATTTCAATAAAGAACCAATACCTAACGAAGTAATACCATAAGCAAAATTGCTTATATCATTATTTTCAATAGTAATATTATTAGTTACCAAAGTATCTAAATTATTTCTGTTTTCAGTAAATTTAGGATCAAATGGAGGCACTGATCTTAAATATACACCAGTTGAGAATGCTCTGCCTGTGCTTACTTCCCAATCTGGTTCAAATTGGAATTGGTTGATAGAAGCATTCAAAAAGTTATTAGGTACAACGCAAGAATAGCTTGCCGGTTGGTTCAAGCCGTCTGTGATAATTGAATTCTTGATTGTAATGTTTTTTGCATTTGACATATAAATAGGTGCGCGGAAAGGCACAGTCGTAGCTATCGCAAACAAGAATGATTTTTGTGATCCGCCGTCGAATGTTATATAACCTTCGCTATTAGCATAATTTCTCAAATTGAATGATTGAACTATGAATATAGGAGCATTCGGATTAGTAGGCTCGTGAGTTTGACCGAAAATCATACCGATACCAGAAGCGGAAGCAAGATTAATGCGTACGCCGCCACGAGTAATCGAGCGTTGATTTGTTGGACGGAATGTAATAGTATTGGCAGCATTTACGCCGACGATTTTTGTACGGAAATCCAATGCTGGAGCGTCTGAGCCAATATTTCCTTCAAAATACTGAGCATCTGTAAGCTCAAATATAATTGATCCGTCGATACCTTTCATATACAAGGCATTTAAAGCTGATTGAATCGTTGGGAAATTTCTCGGGTCGCCTAATTTTTCAACACCAATTGTAAATATGCCTTTAATGGCAGGATCTACAGTGAATGTAACGCAAACTTCGTTATTTGTCAAATCAGGATCTTTTGAATAATTAATAATTGCACACGCAATATAGACACCCGGTGCAAGTGCCGAGAAAGGTTTTTTGTAAACTACATCAGTGAAATTATTCGTTACGCCCGAAGGAATGTCTTGAGCATAAGACGTATCACGGTAAACAACCGCTCCGGTAGCTGCATTTTTTATAACCATAAATGATTGGACGTCACTCATATCAGTAATACCGTTGTTTGAAAAACGGGCTACTGGACGGAAAGGACGACCAACATAATATGATTGTGTTGCTTGAGGGATAAATATAGAATCAGCTTGAGGTTCTTGGTCAAAAGCTACTTCAAAGGAATAGTCTCCACCGGCAGCCGGCACGTAATTATTTCCTAAGGACTGATCAGACGCGCTAAGCAAGCGAACAGAAACCTCTAATTGATATTTGCCGTTAAACTGAGGAGTGAAATCTTTTAATCCATCAGAAATAGTAACAGATTGACCGGTAGTTAAAGGAGCACCCAAAGTTTTATGTACTGAATCTTGGTAAATTGTCTGACCGTTGCGGAAAATTTTAGCAGTAGCAACAAATTCTGTTACAGGATTAACGCCAACGTTTTTAACTTCAAATACAATTGGAATTTTACCAAAAGCGTATTTTTTTACGTTCCATGGTTTCGGCTCTGTAACTAAGGTTACAGCTATATCATTTGCCAAAGAAATCAAGAATCTGCTGGTTTTTGTTCTCAAATATGTAGGATCGCCTGGAGGCAAAAGCTTGATATTTGCTGTGATTTCATACTCGCCACCGATAACATTATTGTTAATCAAATCTAAATTGCCGTTATTCGGGAATGGAGATTTACTTGCACCTGTTCCGGTTGCTGCTGCGAACATGTGGGTAAATGGCTCACCATATTGAGTAGGGAAATTTATCCAAAAATTACTCGGAACGCCCGGTACGTGAGCGCGATATAGTAATGTTGTTTGCGGAAGTGGTCCTCTTATTTCATAGGAAACAGATGTGGCCGGTTGACCGGCTCTTCTTTTTACTAAAACGCCCGGTTTGAAAGGAGCTACTGAGTAAATTTGCTCAGTTTGCAAAATTGCGCCGTCCATAGGATAAACGCCAGCGATATTAGGATTCATTTCTATATTAAATCTTGTATTTGAACGCACGTTAGTGCTAGCATTACCTGATGGAGTTACGATGCAACCATCTACTGAACCGTTATCTTGATAACGAAGTACCGCCGTACCAGGTACAGTAGTACCATTCATATAGTTAAAACCTGCATAAGTAGAATTATCAAAGCACACCTTTACTAATAAGTTCATTGAGCCATCATACTCAAAAGGAGTAGTCAAAGTAAAAGTATTCCAGCCAGTTGCGGTAACTGTGAAAGACGATGCTGAATATACTTGCTGCCAGCCACTTTCAATTGGAACAGTTATTGCATCCAATGATGTGTTTTGCATATATATTCTGAAATTATTCATGGCTTGAAAACTGGTGTTTACTGTAATTACGTCGAAAGCAATTGAAGTAATAGCACCGCCGCCACCGCCAGCTGCCACGAATTCAGGTGCCTTATATAAAAAAGTTGACTGGGCATCGTGGTAAAACGTGTAAAATGGATAGCTAGTACTTACAGTACCTGTTCCTATCGTTACTAAATCAGCTCTTGCAGAGCCAAATAAAGCTACGAGCATAACTACTGCCATGCCGAACTTCATAAATAATCTTTTCATAAATTAAACCCCATAATAAATTATTAAAACTAAAAATAATATTTCTAAATATAAAATTATAACTATTCCAATTCTTTTTCAAGAATTTTCTATCTTCAATTTACTAAAATAACTATATTTTAGTAAATATATATACAAAATATACAAAAGTTTTGCACAAAAAACATGCCGTTACCCAAAAAGCACCTAAATATATTTTTTTGACAATTTTTTACAATATTCGTTGCCTTACTTTTTCTATAACAAATATTTTTGAAATAAGTTTCATAAAATTATAAAAAAACAGATGGATGAAAATATACAACTATAATCTTTCTACAAAATCACGTAAAATATTTGATAGCAATTCACCACTTTTCGCTACGAGAATTTCTATAGTAGTCAGTGTTGTTTTTTCAATTGTCGGCATATACTTAGGCATAACAGAGGATTCTTTAGCTGTACAAATCAACGGGCTTATTTCCGCAGTCGATATACTATATTCATTTATATTTATAACTGCCGTTAAGCAAAGCATGAAATCGCCTGATTATGCTTTTAACTACGGCTATGGCAAATACGAAAGCCTTTTCCTTTTGGGCGCCGGCAGTATGCTTACTGCAATACTCAGCTTTACTCTTTACGATACGGTCATCCATTTCAGTGCCTCCGGAAAGTTAGTTGGTAATCGCTTTCTATTAATCGGATTTTCAGCAGTCTCTGCTATTGTTATGCTATTTATGCACTTTTTACAAAAAAAAGCTGCTTTAAAGCATAAAATGCCATCTCTCGAGTACGATGCACAAATTTGGCGGGTAGATTCGATAATTGAATTCGGCGTTATCGGCAATCTACTTTTAGGATTGCTTTTAGAAAAACTTGGATATTCTCTGGCTGCCAAATATATTGACTCCAGCTCTGCAATAATGCTTGTCGGCTATGCACTCGTTTTCCCTATTCGTGGCGCCAAAGCAGCCTTTAACCAGTTGCTTGACCGCACAGCGGACGAGGACATTCAATTTAATCTATTAGCAGTAATTGCCGAAAATATAAATAATTTTTGTGAATTCAAGGCTATGCACACAAGGCAAAGCGGAAAAGATTTATTTATCGAGCTGGACGTTGTTATGCCCTACGATTTCACTATGGAACAAAAATACGAGGTCGAGCAAAAAATTAGTTCAAGTATTAAAGAAAAATATTCTAACTCTATTCCTCGTCTTTATGTTATTCCGTGCCAAAAGGATTGCATAATAGATGGCAAATGCACTTGCCCAGTGAAAAATCGTGGCGGTTTGATCAAGTAAGTACAAGAAAACACGCATTTTCGCAAAGTATTTATCGTTTTTTCATACTATTTTCAAAAAAAGTTAAAAAATGAAAATTATTTTTTGAATTTGACTACTGATTTTTGTATTTTTGTTCTCTTAACATTGAAATTTTTATGAAAACTAATAAAATTTAAGTTGTTTAATTAATTAATATTTGGAATTATTATGACAAAAGCTGATATCGTTGATGAAATTGCAAAAGCGACTGGACTTACTAAAATTGAAACCAAATCGGTAGTCGATGGAGTATTTGCAAGCATAGTTTCATCGATCGCTGATGGAAAAAGAATTGAATTGCGCGGCTTCGGTGTGTTCAAATCCAAAAGCAGAAAACCGAGAATGGCTCGCAATCCTAAAACAGGCGAACTCGTTCCACTTGAAAAAAGATTTGTACCTGTATTCAAACCTTCTCCCGATTTCTTAAAGAAAGTGAATACTTCACTGACATCCAGGAATGGAGAAATCGAATAAATTTTTATTAATCACTAATTCGGGAGTTCTATTATGCCTTGCGGTAAAAAAAGAAAACGCCATAAAATGGCAACCCACAAACGTAAGAAACGTTTGCGTAAGAACAGACATAAGAAAAGGAAATAAAGAAAAAGCGTTTTGCTCCTTCGTGGATCAAAACGCTTTTTTTTCGAGTAGTTCAACTAATTTCTTTGTGGCGTTTCGCCGTTCGTAAGTGGAGATTAAGTTTATATCAGGAGCGAAGTTCGATTTCTCGTTTTTCCAATCCAGATAATAATTCAAAAATATTTCGCCAATTTTATCGATTTCTGTTTGGTGGGCGACTCTACCGGAACCAGTCTTTTGCATTAGGTCAGCTATTGCGCTTTCGGGCGGAGCAATTGCCAAAATCGGCTTGCCTACCCCGACGTATTCATAAACCTTGCCCGGAACAATTTCCTCGCTTTCTTTGGACTCATCGACTATCAGCAGCAAAGCATCAGACGTCATCAAATACTCTAAACTTTTGCCATGAGGGACGTAGCCAATTATTTCTATCGAAGGACGGAAACTTGCCTTTTCAAACATTTCTTCTACCTCCGTACCAAATCGCCCTACAAAACGCAGGCATAAATCCTGAGAATTAATTTTCTTTTCAGCTATCAATTTTTCCAGAGCTGCGAATAAACTAGCCGGATTACGCCGCCCGTACATTGAGCCAGTATATGTCAAAGTAAATTTTTCGTTTCGTTTTGGCTCGATTTTCGGGAAATCATTTGAATCAAAACCATTCGGTACATGTATAAATTTATTTTTGTCCAAATCAGGATATTTGCCGAGTGCATCTTTGATTATTCCCTCCCAAGCGCATTCGACAAAATCAGCTTTAGAAAACACCATTTTCTCCAAATGTTTGTCTATAGCCTTTGGCAAAAACCAGCGTTTAGGCGAGGAGATAAAGCCAGTCCACGGATCACGAAAACCGGCTATCCACGGGAGTCCGGTTTTTTTTGCTGCATAATGAGCAATAAGCGAAGTGGTGTAAGGCGGCGAAGAGCTGTATATAGCCTTGCAGTCGTATTCTTTTATTAGTTCGAGCGCTGCTTTTCGTGCGGTAAACAGCCAGCCAATGCGAGCGTCTGGTATAAAAAAAGTTGCACGGATGAATTCTGCTATGTTTTCGGTAAGCGAACTTTTTTGTCCATCTTTTTTGATAGTATTTACATCTATCGCCGTACCTTTTTTCTTTCCGGTAAAAAAGCGATACAGGTCGTAAGGCTCGTAAATATAAGTTCGCTTGACCGGCACGTCTTGGGGGACGTGCCTAAGCAAGGATTCATCGCGGGCAGGGAACTGCCCGTTTTCTACAGTCAAAACAATTGGATTCCAGCCGAACTCGCGCAGATAATTGACATGCTTTAGTACGCGCTGCACGCCCGGTCCGCCGGAGGGTGGGAAATAATACGCCACCACCAAAATATTTTTCATTATTCTATATTTTGCACTTGTTCGCGGATACGCTCCAAGTCTTCTTTTATGCCAACGACGTATTGCGAAATAGTTGCGTCATTGGATTTGCTGCCGATAGTATTTATCTCGCGGTGCATTTCTTGAAGCAAGAAATTAATTTTGCGACCTTCGGAATCTTTGGATTTCAGAGTATCGGCAAAAAATAAGAAGTGCGATTCAAGACGCGTGCATTCTTCGGCAACGTCTAATTTATCAGCTAAAAGTACTATTTCAAGTTGCAAGCGATGCTCGTCTATTTCGTCGCTTTCAAATAATTGGGCGACGCGTTGGCGCAAGCGCTCGCGTTCGTAGGGCAATTTCTCTAAACTGAATTGCTCGACCTGCTTTACTCCATCTTGAATGCGTTTCATGCGGCTGATAATATCTTTGGAAATTTGCTGCCCTTCGCGGAATTTCATAGTGTCTAAGGCTTTTAAGCCTTGACGCAAAGCATTCATAACTAATTTCATCTGCAAAGCCTCGTCTTCGGATTGCTCCGCCTGATAAAATGTTTCGCTGAAAGCGAGCACGTTTTCAAGCTTTACTGCTTCTTTTAGTTTCAATCTCTTTTTTAAGTCATTAAGAGATTCGTAGCAAGCAGCTGCGGCGTCTTCATTGAATTTAAATTGTTTTGCTGTCGGGTCTAATTCAATGTTGATATTGACATAGACTGTACCTCTCGCCACAAATTGCCTTACAAGCTCACGAAACTCTAATTCCTTATGCGAAAGTGAGCGCGGCATCCTACAATTTATATCCAAATTTTTTCCGTTTAAACTTTTGAGTTCGACAGTTACGTGAACTCCATTTTCTTTTGCTTCAGATTTGCTGAAGCCTGTCATACTTTTCATCATAATTAATTTCGCCTTTTCTTTCAAATAATAATACAAAATTAAGACATTTTAAGCAAAAAAAAAAGGAACAAATTCCAATTAACATTAAAAAAATAAAAATCGTTAAATCATTCAATATCAAATGCCACTTTTGAACATATCTAAACTATTATTCGAGCTGAATAAAAATATTTTCGCTAATCCAAAAAAAATGCTTATTTTTATTTTTTATATTTAATAAATTTCTCAAAATATTTTTGGATAATCAGATGAAAAAACTTATTTTTGGATTAATGATCTTATTTGCTTCGAGCTCTCTTTTTTCCCAAACGGGCGACGAGATAATGCAACGAGCCGCTAAAGCAATGAACTCGGAAGGCTTAAAAAAAATCAATACTATGAAAATAGTAGGCAGCCAATTTAATGCCGCTATGGGACAAGAACTCGCTACTACTTTCTACATCAAACGACCCAACAAAGTCCGTATGGAAATTGAGTACATGGGACAGTCTATTACTTCCGCTTACGACGGCAACAAAGGCTGGATAGTCAATCCGCTTACTGGATCTACAAAGAAACAAGACATTCCGGAAGAGGGAATTGGACAATTCACCCAAATCATTGATATGGTTGATTCTCCTTTAAGCGATTATGGCGAAGAAGGTAGTAAATACGAAGCTGACGGAACAGAAACCCTTGGCGAAAAAACATATAACAAAGTGAAAGTTACCGATAAAGACAGCAGCGTTTCCACTCTTTATTTTGATGCATTGACAGATTGGTTCTACAAAGCAGTTGTTTTAATAGAAAACGAAGACAAAGAAAAAAATATGGTTGTCGAGATCGTTTACGAAGAAAAAACAAAAAAAGGCGGCGTGATTTTACCCTCAGTCATTGAAATTAACGCAAATGGCGAAAAAAATGGTATTATGAAATTCGACGAATACGAAATCAATCTGCCAATTGACGATAAGTTATTCGAGAATTTATAATTTCAACTCAATATATTTTTATTCAAGCTGCTTGTATGTTTTATCAAATATAAAACATAAAGCAGCTTTTTTTTTCAGGTTTTTTTCACCTAAATAAAAATAAATTTTTCATAAGATAAAAATATCTTGAATGGAATATTTTTTTTTGTTATATTAAACTTTAAGCAATGCTGATAAAATAAAAATATCTTATTAAAGTTCAGTACTTGACAAAACACAGAAATATTCGTTATTATAAAAATATTTTCAAATAAACATAAGGTCGATGCACAATGTCATTACTTCAAGAAAAGCTCGAAAAAGTATTTCCTGTGAAAACTGAGGAAATAAAGAATTTACTCAAAGACCACGGCGACAAAATTGTTTCGGACGTGAAATTAGCACAGGTTTTCGGCGGCATGCGCGGCGTAAAATCTCTGATTTGCGATACTTCTGAAGTGCCGCCGGACAAAGGATTAATCATCCGCGGCATTGAATTGAAAGAATTAGTCGATAAATTGCCCGAAGAAATATTTTGGCTGCTTTTGACTGGCGACCTACCTGACGAAACAGAACTCCGTGATTTGCAGAATGAATTGCAAGCCCGCCAAAAAGTACCTGAATATGTTTGGAAAGTTATCGATTCAATGCCCCACGAATCCCACCCAATGGCTATGTTCAATACCGCTATACTCGTTATGCAAATTGAATCAGAATTTGCGAAGGCTTATGCAAAAAATGTAGCTAAATCCGATTATTGGAAAGCTACTTTGGAAGACGCTTTGAATATAATCGCTAAGCTACCTTCAATCGCGGCCTATGTTTACAGAAAAAGATTCAATAAAGGCGAGAGAATTGAGCCAGCCTTAGATAAAGATTGGGCAGCAAACTTCGCCTATATGCTCGGCATAGACGACCCCAAATGCGAGTTTGCCAAATTAATGAGGCTCTACCTTACCTTGCATTCTGACCACGAAGGCGGCAACGTTTCTTCATTCAGCGCGGCAACGATTAGTTCCGGCTTATCTGATTTATACTACTCACTCTCTGGCGGCTTGAACGGCTTGGCAGGACCTTTGCATGGGCTTGCTAATCAAGAGTGTTTGTCTTGGGTTATCGAAACAATGGAAAAATTCGGTGGCGCTCCTGCTCCCGACCAACTCGAAAAATTTGCTTGGGACACTTTGGAATCCGGCAAAGTTATTCCCGGCTACGGACACGCAGTTTTGAGGATTACCGATCCCCGATTTGATGCATTTTTGACATTCGGCAAAAAATATATGGCAGAAGACCCAGTATTCAAAACAGTTTCGAGAGTTTACGACGTCGTACCGGGCGTTTTGTCGCAAGTTAAAAAAATCAAAGATCCTTGGCCCAATGTGGATGCAGGCTCCGGCGCATTGCTCTATCATTACGGCATAACCGAGTTCAGCTTCTATACGGTTATGTTTGCCGTTTCGCGTTCTTTGGGTATCGCTGCGCAAACCGTAGTTACGCGAGCTTATAATTTGCCGATAATCAGGCCCAAATCTTTGCCGACTTCGAAATATAAAGAAATGATAGAAAAAATGTAATTTTTTCATTGACAAACAATTGTAATTCGAGTTTTCAGTTATATGCCGCTCCTAATATTTGATAAGTAATATTTTTACTGTCGAAAATTAGTAACGGCATTTATATTTATTTGAGCATTCTTAATTTGAAAATTTTGAATATTCAAATATTTATAGTAATTTTGAATATGTTTTATCTTTATTTAAATAAACATATTTAATAATTGGAGTCAATAATGAAAAGAGCATTTAATTTCAGCGCGGGTCCTGCAGTATTGCCAATGGAAGTCCTGGAAGAAACACGTCAAGCGGTCTATGATTTTAACGGTCTCGGTATGTCCATTATGGAAATGAGCCACCGCTCGAAAGAATACGATGCTGTTATCAAAGAAGCTCAAGCTGATTGCTTGAAAATTATGAATTTGTCGCCCGATGAATATAATGTATTGTTTTTGGGCGGCGGTGCAAGTATGCAATTTTATATGATACCTGCTAATTTCTTGAAAAACAACGCCGAATACGTCAATACTGGCGTGTGGGCTAAAAAAGCTATCAAAGAAGCCAAAATGATCGGCAACATCAACGTTATCGCAAGTTCAGAAGACAGCAATTTCAACTATATTCCTGAAAATATAGTCGGCTCGCCCGATGCTGATTATCTGCACATTACAACTAACAACACTATCTACGGCACCGAAATGAAAGAGCAACACATACCGAACTCAGGGGATGTGCCGCTCATAGCTGATATGTCATCGGATATGTTCGCTATCGTACGCGATTTCTCGAAATATGATTTAATCTATGCAGGTGCGCAAAAAAATATCGGTCCAGCAGGCGTGTGTATGGTTGTCATCAAAAAATCATTGTTGGAAAAAGCAAACAAAACTTTGCCGACAATGATCAAATACAGCACTCACGCTGACGAAGATTCAATGTTCAATACACCTCCGTGCCTTCCAATCTACGTTGTAGGTCGTACCTTCAAATGGATTTTAAAGCAAGGCGGAGTAAAGGAAATTGAAAAGCTGAACTACAAAAAAGCTAATTTGCTCTATGATTACATGGATGCAAACAAAGATTTCTACAAATCTGCGGTTCCCAACAAAAATGATCGCTCGCTTATGAACGTAACATTTAATTTGCCGACACCGGAGCTTGAAGCGAAGTTCATCAGCGAAGCCAAATCACGCTACAACATGACAAATTTAAAAGGTCATAGAAGCGTCGGTGGCGTTCGCGCCTCCATTTACAATGCTTGCCCAATCGAATGGGTAGAAGCATTAGTAAAATTCATGGGCGAATTTATGGCAGAAAATAAATAAAGTTTTCGGTAAAGCGCTTCGTGGGCTGTGGGCTTTAGGAAAGGTAACCCAAGCAATTTTTCTTTAAGTAAGGACACGGCACTCCGTGTTCTTGCTTTGTAAATGGGCAGATAACGCCCAACCCTCCGCTTCTTGCCCAGATGTCCAACACCTTAACCCAGATGAACTCCACCTCGAAGGTGGAGTTCATCTAAATCAGTTCCGTAGGAGTGTAAGGAACAACGATCGTTGTTCCCTACATAACAACAATCCTATTGGAACGGCATATATACTAAATATATGTCGCAACTACGTTGCTCTAATATACGTTGACAGAATAATTTTCTACTAACATTCCACATCTACGATGTTAAAGAGGCTTCTTGTTTCTTTTCTAAAGCCCAATGCCTTCTTCGGTGGCTCAAACTTGTCGAAGTCCTCCGACAACTGAATACTGATAACCGAAAACTTTTCTTCCCTGACGTCTGCCACCTGTATAGATTAAAAAACCATTATAAACGTTATGAAATATTGTATTTTTTTATTTTTTTGGATTTCATTATGAATCTTGTAGCAATCGTCGGAAGACCTAACGTAGGTAAATCGACATTATTCAATCGCTTAATTGGCGTCCGTGAAGCTATCGTTGAGGATACTCCCGGCGTTACACGCGATCGCCTCTATGGTTATTCCGATTGGAATGGCAAACGCTTTATGGTTATCGATACTGGCGGATTTATCCCGGGCAGCGAAGACAAAATGGAGCGTGCAGTCCGTGAGCAAGCTATGATTGCTTTGGAAGAAGCCGATTCCATCATTTTCGTTTGCGACGGTCGCGATGGCGTTACGCCCTTCGACCAAGATATTGCTCGACTTTTGCGTACTTCCAAAAAGCCAGTTACCTTAATAATTAATAAATGCGACAACGCCATTCAGCTAACGCAATCCTATGAATTTCATGGATTAGGCTTAGGCGAGCCCTATCCGCTTTCGGCTTTGAATGGCTATAATTCCGGTGATTTTTTGGACCAAGTAACCGCTAACTTAACTGAGGATGGCACAGAAGGAGATGGCGATACGAGGCTCAAAATAGCACTCGTTGGCAGACCAAACGTCGGCAAATCCAGTCTTTCCAATGCCTTGCTTGGCAAAGACCGCAGTATCGTTACCGATATTCCCGGCACTACGCGAGACGCCGTCGATGCTATTGTCAAATACTACGGCGAAGAAATTATACTCATCGACACCGCCGGCTTACGCAAAAGAAGCCATATTTCTGAAAATATTGAGATGTATTCTACTCTCAGAACTTCGAGAGCTATCGAGCGTTGCGACGTGGCGGTAGTCATTGTCGATGCAACTCGTGGGCTCGAAGATCAAGACAAAAAGATAATTAATCAGATAAGCGACGCCCGCAAGGGTATTATAATTGCTGTAAATAAGTGGGATTTAGTAGAAAAAGAAACACAAACTTCTACCGAATTTACAAAAAAAATCAAAGAAGATATGCGGACGTTCGATTATATTCCCATCGTATATATTTCGGCACTAACTAAGCAAAGAATTACGAAAGTTGTTGAAATGGGAAAGGATATACTAACCAAGCGTCAGACGCGCATAAAAACTTCCAAGCTGAACGATGTACTTTTACCGTTGTTCGAGAAAACACCGCCGCCAGCAGTACGCTCGCAGGATTTGCGTATCAATTATGTTACACAAGTCGGCACTGAGCCGCCTGTATTTGCATTTTTCTTGAACTATCCGCAAATGCTGCCTGAATCCTACAAACGCTTTATGGAGCGGACAATTAGATCTAATTTTGATTTCGAAGGGACTCCTATTTCATTTGTTTTCCGTCGCAAAAACGTACCGTATGAAGACATTAAGAGGTAAAGGGAATGGAATTTCGTCGCGAACTTGGTGAAAATTTTTTTGATTTTTTACCGTCACAATATTTTTCACCATAATCTTCAATTTTAAATTTTAGAAGTTTGAAATATTTCCAACAATAAATAAAAATGCTCCAAGTCTCTGACCTATCTATTAATTTCGGTGGACGCTATCTTTTCGATGACGTTAGTTTTGCTGTGCGTCCCAATGACCGCATCGGACTCATCGGGCGGAACGGTACTGGCAAATCTACACTTTTGAGGATTATCGAAGGCTCGGTCGAGCCCGAATCCGGCACCGTCGCTAAGCCTAACCAATATAAAGTTGGTTTTCTAAAACAAGAAATTGAAAACTATTCCGATTTGCCTATTTTCGAGGAAACTAAATCCGCACTCACCGAAATTATCGAACTTGAAAATCTTTTAGCTAATATTAACAAAAGCCTCTCTGGGCGTCAGGATTACCACTCCCCCGATTACACCGCCCTGCTTGAAAAAATGAGTTATGCTAACGAACGCCTACGCGTTTTGGAGGCTCACTCAATTGAAGCAGAAATTGAAAAAGTACTTGTCGGCTTGGGATTCCTCCAAAGTGAGTTCTCAAAGCCATACTCGCAATTTAGCGGCGGCTGGCAAATGCGTGTCGAGTTAGCAAAAATTTTGCTCAGCAAGCCAGAGTGCATTCTACTCGATGAGCCGACGAACCACCTCGACATCGAATCAGTAAAATGGCTCGAAGGCTTTTTGAAATATTACCCGGGCTCGCTGATTATCGTTTCTCACGATAGAATTTTTTTGGATACAATAACCAACCGAACGTTTGAGCTTGTAAACGGGAAAATCATCGATATGCCTCTTTCCTACTCGGCTTTTATCCTTGCCCGCATTAAGCAAAAAGAAGATCAACTCGCTGCCATGAAAAGCCAGCAACGACAAATTGCCGAAACCGAAAAATTCATTGAAAGATTTCGCTCGAAAGCAACTCTGGCTACTCGGGTACAATCCCGCGTGAAGGCATTGGATAAAATAGAACGCATCGAAGTCGAAGAGGAAGACGTTATCTCGATGAATCTTCGATTTCCCGAGCCGCCTCGTTCATCTCGATTAGTCGTAGAAACCAAAGGGCTAAAAAAAGCATTTGGCGATAAAGTTGTTTTAAGTAACGTGGATTTCGCATTGGAGCGTGGTGAAAAAATTGCTTTTGTAGGCAAAAACGGCGAGGGGAAAACTACTTTTTCTAAAATTTTAGCAGGCTTTTTAGAACACGAAGGCTCGCTAAAGCTCGGCACAGGCGTCAATATCGGTTACTACGCTCAGCATCGGGCAACTATGCTCGACGGCGACGCAACCGTTTTTGAAATAATTGACAACGCAGCCACTGGCGACATGCGAGCAAAAGTTCGCAGCCTTTTGGGGGCATTTCTATTTAGCGGCGATGCTGTTTACAAAAAAGTGAAAGTACTCTCCGGCGGGGAGAAATCCCGCTTGGCACTTGCAAAATTGCTCTTGGAGCCAATAAATTTTTTAATCTTAGATGAGCCGACGAACCACCTCGATATGTTAGCAAAAGACGTTCTGAAAAATGCTCTTTTGAAATTTTCAGGCTCAATGATTATCGTTTCGCACGATAGAGATTTTTTGACGGGCTTGACCGATACCACTTATCATTTCGCAGATAAAAAAATAAAAAGCTATATGGGTGGAATAAACGAATATCTCGATAAGATAAATCTGGAAAATTTGCATGAATTGGAGCGGAAAACTCAAACTGCAAAACGAGAGCAAGGCGATACAAAAAGCCTCCAACAAATAGATCGCCAAAACAAAAAAGACAAGCAGCGCGAAGAAACAAAGCTAAAAAAACAAATTGCTCGCTGCGAAGAAGAAATAGCCGAAATAGAGGACGAAATTGCAAAAATGGATGAGCTTTTCACTGAGGCTGATTTCTACGCAGATGCTTTGGCTGCCAAAACAAAGCACGAAGAATACGACATATTGCGAAATGACTTGGACGCCAAACTCGCCGAGTGGGAAATTTTGGGCAATGAATTAAGCGAAATATAAATTGGGCAAATTGCCTTTACATCGACTTTTGATAATACTGTTCGGACACGGCATGCCGTGTCCCTACTAATAAAAAAAAACTGCCAGTAAGAACTAAAGATATGGACAAAGGGGAAATTTGTCTTACTAAATCTTTAAACACGGGTAGGTCAATCATCCTTGCTTGACCATATTCCCCGAAAATATACCTTATGAAACAGCCCCAACAAAAAATATATTTAAACAAATAAAAATTATTCTTCAAAATCAATTAAATCATTCAATCCTTCGAAACCTGCTCCTTTGCGGAGAATTTTAAAATCATCGGTTGTCATGTCTATCAATGTAGATTCGCCGATAAAATTATATTCGTCGCTAGTCATAGCAATATCGACCATCGGCGAGAATTTATTTATTATTTCCTCAGGCGTTTTCAGTTGCTCTTCGCCGTCGATTTTAGCCGAAATTGAAATTATCGGAGACCCAACCGCTTTCAAGAGTAGCCGCGACAAATCATTTTGCGGAACTTTGATACCCGCCGTTTTGCGTTTCGGGTCTTGTGCAAATTTTGGTACTAATTTCGATGCAGTCAAAATAAATGTATAAGGTCCCGGTATAAGCCGCTTAATTGCCTTGTACGCTTGGTTGCTTACTTTTGCAAAATCCGCAATGTTAGACAAGGATTCGCACATGAAAGTTAGCGATTTGCCCTCAGGCATTCGGCGTATTAGCCGCAATTTTTCTATTGCCTCCTTATTGGATAATTCGCAGCCCAAAGCGAATCCGGTATCTGTCGGGTATAAAATGACAGCACCTTCTTTGATGGATTCAGCAATTTTTTCGATTTTCCTCATCTCGGGAGTTTTGTGATGAATGGTATAAATTTCAGCTGGCATAAAAAACCTCCTGTTTTTATATAAAATCAGTTTGTTAATTTTATAAAAATGTAATTCGTTAAATTTATAGCGTACAATGTATATGAATATTGTATAAATTTTAACAGAAAAAATATTCATATATGAAAATCAACGAATTTATAAAAAAAACTCCGCCTTTTTGGGAAGCGGAGTTTTTTCAAAGGACAGAAGCCGTTTAAGAAAGAAATTATGCTTCTTCTTCTTGACTCTTTTTGTAGGTGTCCATTAGTTCTTGCTGCACATTCGGTGGAACTGTCTGGTATTCCATGAATTGAGCAGAATAAGTAGCGCGAGCTTGCGTCATCGAACGCAAAGCCGTAGCGTATTTGTCCATTTCAGCAAGTGGCATGCGAGCTTTAATTTTTTGGTATTTTCCTTCGCTGTCGATGCCTAAAATCATACCGCGACGAGATGGTAAATCGCTCATTACGTCGCCGACAAATTCTTCTGGTACTTTTATGTCCAGTTCGTAAATTGGTTCAAGAATCTTCGGAGCTGCCTGAGTGAAAGTATCTTTGAATGCCATCATACCGGCAGTTTTGAATGCAGCCTCGTTGGAATCGACTGGGTGCATTTTTCCGTCGTAAACGGCGACTCGAATATCTCGAACGTAAGATCCTGTAAGCGGACCGAATTGCATTTTATCCATAACGCCTTTTAAAATCGCCGGCATAAATCGGGCATCGATAACGCCGCCCACTATGCAATTCACGTATTCTAAGTTGCCGCCCCAATCAAGCGGAATTAAATCTTTGCCCCTGACTGTAATTCCTTCTGGATTCGGCATTCCTTCGTACCAAGGCTCGATTAAAATATGAACCTCTGCGAATTGACCTGCGCCGCCTGATTGTTTTTTATGCCGATACATTCCTTTCGCAGTCTTTTGAATTGTTTCGCGGTAAGGCACGCGTGGCTCGATAAATTCGGCTTCCACTTTGTAGCGATTCAGTAGTCTCCATTTGACAACGCCCAAGTGCAGCTCGCCTTGTGCGTAGATAATTGTTTGGCGCAATTCTTGTGAATGCTCGATAGTAAGCGATGGATCTTCGGCATGCAAGCCATTAAGCCCCATACCGACTTTTTCCTCTTCGCCTTTGGTTTTGGGAATTATCGCAGTACGTACCTTTGGATTAGGATACTGTATTTTGCGGTAATCTACCGGGAATGACTTCTCGTGGAGCGTGTCGTTGATAAATGTAGATTTCAGCTTGACGGTAGCGCCCAAATCACCGGCAATTATTTCGGTTACTTCTGTGCGTTTTTTGCCATTGACATAAAATACTTGACCTAATCTTTCGCTGTTTCCGCGGTTGTTGTTTACCATATCTTGACCCGCGTGAACTTTGCCCGTATGGGCGCGGAAAAACGTCATGTCCCCAGTTTTTGGATCCGAATACATTTTGAAGACGAACAGAGAAGCTGGTTTTTTGGGATCGGTTTTATATTCTGGCTCGCCTTCGTCATTATATACTGGCAAATCCAGCGGCGACGGCACAAAGTCAATCATAAAATCAAGCAAACTTAAAACGCCTACAGCGTTTTTCCCTGAGCCGCAGAAAAGCGGAGCGATAGCTCTGTTTCTTAAAGCCAGGCGAAGTCCGTTTTTAATTTCGTCGTCGGTAAGTTCGCCGGCTTCAAAATATTGATTCATCAAATTCTCATCGGTTTCCGCGATGGATTCGACTAATTCATTTCGCATTTCGTCGGCTTTTGCTTTCTGGTCGGCTGGAATTTCTTCAATTTTCATATTGCCGTCGTCGTCAAACGTTAGCATTTTCATTAGTGAAACGTCGATGATTTGATTAAAGCCCGAGCCAATTTT
>JBBRJR010000017.1:0-18130 GCA_038218865.1 Kapaibacterium sp. (SeqCode)
ATAGCAATCACTTCTCGCCTCATTCGTACTTTTTTAATTTATCTATATAGCCTTGTATCAATAATTTAAAGCCGACTGCTGCTATCATCACAAAAAAACCGCCCACTAAAAAGAGTATTTCCTTTGTTAAAAAGAAGGCAACTATAAATGCTATGCCACCTAATATATTTGAGATTAAGACTACCCAAACAGCAGCGTTGATTTTTTGCGTTAGCGTTTTCATTTACTTCCCTTTTCTTACATTTTTTCTAAATTCATTAACAAATTTTCTATGTTCGGTAAAGTTTCTGGCGAAATTATGACGTCCCGAGCCATCTCCAACTGCAACAAAGAAAAGGAAGTTGTGGCTTTCGGGATTAATTGCTGCTTCGATGGCGTCTTTGCCGGGTGAATTGATTGGCCCCGGCGGCAAGCCCGGATATTTATAAGTGTTATATTTGTCTGTACTTGCCAAATCGCTGTAAAGTAGCCGTCGTTTCTCTTTTATAGCATACTGAACTGTGGGGTCTGCTTGCAGCAACATATTTCGAGCAATTCTATTCCAGTAAACTCCAGCAACTCTCGCTCTTTCCTCAGCAACGGGGGTTTCTGATTCAACAATAGATGCCATCGTAAGTATCTCGTGGCGAGATTTATTTTTATTTCTTGCTTTTTGAGCAAAATTTCGTTTCCATAATTTATCTTGTGTGTTCATTATTTCATCAATAACGGAGTTTAGCGAAGCATCTAAACTGAAACTATACGTGGAAGGTGCAAGATATCCTTCGACGCTTAGTGCTGGTATTTGGCGGCTTTTAAGCAGAGAATCCGAAGTGCAAAGCCGAACGAATGCGGCGGAATCTATTTTCATTCGTTTATGAAGTATCGAAGCAAATCTGAGATAATTTATGCCCTCAGGAAATGTTATTCGCTGATAAAATAAATATTCGCCAGTAAAAAGCGATTTCAATATTTCATAATTATTTATTCCTTGCGGGAATTTATAGTATCCGGCTTTGATTGTTTTTGTATATTTTTTAGCACCAATTTTTGCAAGAATCTTAAAGAACCAATTTGGGCGCAAAGCCTGCGTTGTGTCGAAAAGTTCTATCGCTCCGTCCAAAGTAGTGCCGATTGGGATATTTATTCTTAGCTCTTTTTCGGGCAAGGCGTTTTCATAAGTTGAAATATAAAGATATAAAAACAATCCGCCCAGGATCAAAGTAATTGAAAAAATAATACTGAGGGAAATAAATGTTGTGTTAGTTCTGTGTTTTCTGGAAATCATAAATTTAGTTTAGTTTGATAAAGGAATACCATATTCGTTAATTTTTCTATAAAGTGTTCGGTCGCTAATTCCGAGTGCCTTTGCAGCCATCCGCCGATTAAAATTATGTTTTTTCAGGGCTTTGATAATCAATGCCTTTTCTGCTTCAGCCAAAGAGATAACAACGTCATCGTCGAATTCAGTATCGATATCGTTATTGGTTGTATCTTTTAATGCATCGAATTCGAGGTAAAGTCCATCGATGTCATTTGCAATCTGTCCTAAAAACAGCTTTATATCCGTAACTTCATTTTTCAATTCAAGTAAAGTTCGAAGCATCAACTTCGTATCGTCAGCAGGGATATCTTCTTTCGCAATCGTAATAATTGAATTATTATGAGGAATATCCCTGAATTTATATTCGGGCAAAGCAAGCGGAATGTATTTCCTGAGGATTTCGGGAGTTACGTAGGCACCTTTCTCAATCGTTACTATTGTTTCGATAAGGTTTTTCAGCTCTCGTATGTTTCCGGGCCACGGCAAAGATTTAAGTATAGACAATGATTCAGAGGCTATACCTTCAAAATTCAGTTTTAATTTTTCTGATATTTTTTCTGAAAAAGAATCTACTAAAACGGGTATATCTTGTACATGATTCCTGAGAGGCGGCAGATGTATTTGGATTGAATTTAAGCGGAAAAACAAATCTTCGCGGAAATTTCCTTTTTGAACTTCTTGCTCTAACACGCGATTTGTCGCTGCGATAATTCTTACATCGACTCTTCTAACAACTGAAGAACCCAAACGGGAGTATTCGCCGGTTTCCAATATGCGGAGCAACTTCACTTGCGTACCGATAGGCATTTCGCCTATTTCATCTAAAAATATTGTTCCTAAATCAGCCGTCTCAAAAAATCCTTTTCTTAGCTCGACGCTGCTCGTAAAAGCTCCCTTTTCGCTTCCGAATAGTTCAGATTCGAGTAAGGTTTCCGGAATTGCTCCACAATTTACGCTTAAGAACGGATGCTTTTTTCTTAGGCTCAAACCATGTATGGCATTTGCAAAAACTTCTTTGCCAGTACCTGTTTCGCCAGTAATCAAGACGGATAAATCAGTCGGTGCTACTTTTTCGATTGTCTCGATAGCCTTTTGAATATCTGATGATTCGCCGATGATGCCGTACCGCAGTTGCAAAAGATGACGTAAGTTTTTTTGAATTTCTTGCATATTTATTCTACTTGTATTTCCGAGACCATTCTTCCCAGCCATCTTGGTAAATGAAAACTTTGTGAAATGCAAAATTACCAGTCAATGTTTTTGCCACCTCGTGGCTTAAGTCGCATGTACCGCCATCGCAATATATAATTATAGTTTTATCTTTGGGAATTGAAAGAATTTTACTAATATACTCACTTTCTTCTAAATACGGGAAAATATTGATAGAGCCGGCTATATGTCCTTTTGCAAAGTCCTCTGGTCTTCTTGCATCAATTATAAAGAATAGCGGAGAACTGACTATTTTTTTCATTTGATCGAACGAAACGATTTTAAACTCACTGTTTTTATCTGTTTTATTATCTTCGAGCAGTATAGTCCGATTTGCTTGCTTTAAGGAATCTTCGTTTTGTAACTGGTTAATAATCTCTGGCTTTACCTTTTCTTTCAGCGATGAATCAATTACCAATTCTGGCTTTTCAACTGTTGGCTCTTCGGTGGTTAATTGTAAGGTATCATCGTCCGTTTTTGAATTGCCGAACAAAAGAGAATCCGAAATCATCATTTCCGCTTGATCTTTTTTAAAAAAAGGCAATCCTGTAGGGCTAAAAGCATTATACAGTATCGCTGCAAAAACAGCAATGATAATAATAATCCCAGCTTCAACTGATATCTTTTTCAGCATCACGCTATACCTTTAGCTTTTTTAATTAAACTGTACGCTTGATTAATCTGAGAAGTTTTCTTTTCGGCAAGCACAACAAGCTCTTTGCCGAGCGAAGCAACTCTATCGGGATGATATTCTTTCATTTTTTTTAAATAAGCAGATTTTATCTCCTCGTTGCTACTGCTTGAATCAATTCCAAGTACCTTAAAAGCATCATCTATGCTGATTTGAGAGGAGTTTGATGATTGATACTCAGAGTTTGCCTTATGTGCATTATCTTTGTGTTTGGAATATTTATTCTCATTTTTTGAAGAATCTTGATGCACTTTTTCTTTTTTTAATTCATCGATGATGCGTTTTAATTCCATATCACCATCTTCAAATACATTGAAATTTGAATGACTTGCATCGGAAAGTTCTGATTTGAAAATCCTTGATAACCTATCTAATATTTGTCCCATTAAATTTTCTTTTTAAAGTGAAAAAAAACTGCACAGACTGGCAGACAAGAAAAACAGTAACTATATTGCTTGAAACTACAAAATTCAAGACGTAGAAAGCAAACCATTATTTAGTTTATTCTACTGTTGCTTATTAATATGAAAAAATAATTAATTGGACTTTAATTTGTTTTGTCCTCTTTTTTTTATAATTTTGAAGTTATGAAAGAAATAAAATTAAAAAAGATAAGAGTTCCCGAGCCAATTGGGAATTTATACGTTACAGATATTTTAACTGCGCAAAGTTTTGTTCAGTACAAATTGCCACTTTTCCTGGAATCAGTTTCAGCAGGATTTCCTTCTCCAGCGGACGATTACCTCCAAACTAAATTAGACCTGAACGAATTGCTTGTTAAAAACTACTCATCTACATTTTTCGTAAGAGTTGTAGGTGATTCGATGAAAGATGTTGGCGTTTTTACGGGGGATATTTTAGTTGTCGATAGAAGTTTGGAAGCAAAGGACGGCAATATCGTCATTGCGATAATCGACGGTGAGCTTACCGTAAAGAGGCTTAATCGCACAAAAAATAAAATATTTTTGCTGCCTGAAAACAACGATTACAAGCCTATCGAAATAACAGAACAAATGCAGTTTGAAGTGTGGGGCGTCGTCCGAACAGTGGTGCATTCTTTATTATAATGTTCTAACCAATTGTTAGTAAGCATTTCTTTTTTTATAATTTATAATGAACTTACTCGTTATTATTTGTTTCAATTTTAGAAGATGTTATAATGGATAAAATTAATTTGCAAGTCATTAAAAATCTCGATAATCAAGATATGTTCAGTGTTTTGATGAGTTTCCCGCGTCAAATGTCAGAGGCAGTTCAAATCGGTCGCAATTCTCCACTTTTCCAATCAACTGAAATACCGCAAAAAATCATTATACTTGGCATGGGCGGTTCTGCTATAGGCGGGGACTTATTGCGCTCTTATGCTAGCGCTATCGAAGGAGCAAGCCATCTAAATATTGTTGTCAATCGCGGATATGATTTGCCTGGTTTCGTTGATGATTCTTGGTTTGTGATTGTGTCCTCGTATTCCGGCGGGACGGAGGAAACTATTTCGTCCTACGAACAAGCCAAAAAGAAGTCGAAGAATATATTTGTCATTACAGCCGGCGGCGAGATCGAAAAACTCGCAAAAGCAGACGGCTTCCCAACAGCGATAATCCCCGGCGGATTAATGCCACGTTGCGGTTTGGGCTATTCTTTTGTTACTATGCTATTTCAATTGATGCGCATTCATGCTTTTCAACAAAAAGCAATTGAGGTAACTTCCGAAGCATTAATCGAAATTGAAAATTTGCTTGGAAGCAAAGCAAAAATTTATTCTGAAATAAATGATAAAAATCCTGCCATCGAATTAGCAAAGAAATTAGCGGCCAAGCAGCTCATCTTTCACTCAGCCGAAAGCAGGCTGGATGTTGTCAATTTGAGGTGGCGCGGACAAATCCAAGAAAATGCTAAACAAATTGCCTTCGGTAGCTTATTGCCTGAGATGAATCACAACGAAATTAATTCTTGGAGCTTCCCTGAAGGAGCTGCTAAAGGATATTTCGCAATATTTCTCAAAGATAAGGAAGACCATCGGCAAACCAAAAAGAGATTCGGAGCGATTGAGCAAATCTATAAAGATTTTGGCATTGATTCTATTTCACTCGAAGGCGATGGTAAATCTTTATTAGCCCGTATGTTTGATTTGATATATTTAGCTGATTGGACAAGCTATTGGCTGGCTCTCGTAAATGGCATAGACCCAACACCAATTCCTGTAATATCCAAATTAAAGATATTGATGGCTGCCAAATAATTAACAGTCTGTTGATTTACTAATAACCGCTGTTTTGTCATTCCCTCGTAAGCGGGTATCTATTGTTTAGCAGTTACTTGCAAAGACATGGATTCCCGCCTTCGCGGAAATGACAAGTAAATTGTGCTTAATCAAATTTCCTTCTAAGCATAAGTTACTTAAATTACGAAAAAGTTACATCGAATGAAAATTATTTTTATTCGATGTAACTTTATTATCAAAAAATAGGGGATAGGCTGATCCAAAAAAAGCGTTGCTAAATAATTAACAACGCTTTTTTAAATAAATAATCAAATATTATTTGTTTTCATATTCCGTAACAGGAGTACGAATAATAACTTGAACCGTACGATTGTAGAAACGTCCCTCAGGCAAATCGTTGTTGTACAGCGGATCGTCTTCGCCAACGCCGCGTTTGTTCAAAGTCGTATATTTTCCGCCTGTTTCTTTATTGATGCCAGCTTGGACGGCATTAGCTCTTCTTTCAGATAATTTAAAATTATGGTCGAACAAGCCAACTACGTCTGTATGACCGACAACTTCAACGACTGAAGTTGGTTTAACTCTATCATAGACGTATTCACGCATGATTCTTTCGTTCACGCTACCAGCGTCACTCGAGTTGAAGGGGAAGAGGATAAGGTTATAGCGCTCTAAAGTGCTATCGCCTACGACTTCTGTTTTCTTATCGAGAGTAGAAATCTGTTTTACAGGAATTGAAATTGGATCAGATTTACATTCGGCACCGCTTTTTGTTTTTACAATAAGCTGAGCTTGATAAGAAGCATTGTCTTTTGGATATTTGCTGTCTTCGTTTGTCCAATCCCAAATAGTATTGAGATCCATAGTTCCGATATTCTCAAGTGTTCTCCAAGGTTGGTTGTCTTTTGTTATTTCCACACGGCGGCTGGAGATAATTGCATCTTCTATGCCGTTTTTGAGCATGAATTTCATTTCTTCTGGCTGCGGGAAAGTAGTAGGATCTTTGTCAAATACTGGTTTGGTAATGTTCCAATCGTCACAAAGAATCTCTACGCGACGGTTTTCTTGAATGCCGAGAGAATCTTTCAAATTTGAAACTACGGCAGGTTTATCGCGGAAAGTAAGTTTCATTCTACTTTGATCGATTCCCCAAATATTTTTGAAATAATTGAAAACGACTTCGGCTCTATTTTTGGATAACCCCGCTACTTTTTCTGCAGCTTCGGTGCCGTCATTAGTACCAACGATTTCAATATTTGTACTTGGATATCTTTGCAAACGGAAACCAAATATATTCAAAATATGATAATATTTATTAAGTGTTCCGCCAGCGATAGTAGTATCTGCAAAAGCAACCGTTTCAGCAAGGTTGTTGAAAGTAAGATAGCGTGAAGGCAATTGAGACGAACCCAAATCGAAGAACACGTAGTTAAGCAGTGGATAAAGATCCCAAGTTTGGACTTCTTCCATAATAAGTCCGCGCCAATCATTTAGCTCGGGCTTGTTGGATTTAGTTCTCTTAATATAGTCGGCTTCGTCAATATTGGCAACTATTTCAGGGCGTTGTCCTAAGGTCAGCTTGACGCGTTTTTCATCGGCGAATTTTTTAGCTTCTTCAGGGTCATCAGTTTTTTTAGGTTTATAAACTCTTTGAGTAGTTGTTCTTTTGCCATATTTGATATTGGCTGCTGTGATTTCAAAATCAATGAATTCGACAGAATCCTTTGGATTACCGTAATCTGTATTGGAAACGACAAATTCAAATTCTGTTTTGTTCAAAGTTAATGAATCATTGATAATTCTACTGGTTATCGGATTTTTGATAGTAATTGAAGCTGGAATAAACTCTTCAGTACATTCATCTACAACAGTACCGACGACATTTACTGCGCGGAAAAATGTTGGAACGAATGCCATGAAAATATCGAAATCTCCCTGATAGCCCGAAATGTCGCGACGACGTGAAGAGAAGTAAATAATATCGCCCGAGGCAGGCAAAGTTATAAATTGTTCGTCTTCTTTCGTATTAATTTGATCGCCCAAAGTTTCCGGAGCAGACCATCTGTTTAGCTCAGAATCAAACCGAGTAACGTAAAAATCAAGTCCGCCGTAGTTAGGCTTTAAGCCTTCGGAAGCGAAAAACAGTGTTTGGTTATCAGCTGCGATAAATGGAGAGCAATCTCTTGAATCGGTATTGATTTGTTCCAAATTTTGAGCAGGTTTCCATTCTTCCATGTCTTGGTCCCAATCTGAGTACCAAATATCCATGTTTTTAGCAGAATTTTTACCGCTGCTGTTAGGTCCTTTACGAGTGGAAACAAAATAAATGCGGCTTTGATCCGGTGCGATAGAAGGCTGCGAATCGAAATTAGCAGAGTTAACGTTTCTGCCTAAATTCACGGGGCGTCCCCATCTATCGCCTTCGATCATTGTGCGGTAGATATCGCAATCGCCGAGACCATCAGGTCTTCCACAAGCTGTAAAGTAAAGAGATTGCCTGTCTGCTGCGATAGAAGCAGCGCCTTCGTGGTCGGGAGTATTGACACCAAAATCGCCTAAGTTGGTTGTTGTGTCAATGTTAAATGGTGCTGAGAAAACAGTGTCGAGCCTGTCATTTTTCTTAGCTGCCCAAAAATCATGGGAATATGATTTACCATCGCGAAACATTTTGCTTCCTGGTCTATCGGATACAAAATATAAAGTTCTGCCATCGGCACTTACTGTGGGAGCATAATCCAAGCCGCTGTAATTCACAATCGGGCCTAAATTAATAATTCTAATCCTTTGGCTTGAAATAATACCGCCCTTATTATCCTGAGCAGATTCGAGCATCATGCCCATTAAGTGCATACCGCCTATTGATATTTCTTTTTTAGGTGTTGCTTCTTGCGCGCGGGTTGCGTTTGTGCAAAATAAAATCGCGATAATAAAAACGAAAAAAAATCCAGATTTTGTCATTATTCTTTGCATTTCATCGTACCTTGTTGTTAATATTTTTTATATAAATGTTTTTTTTAAATTTGCAATTTTATTATTATAAATTAGCTTAAATTCTTGAAAAATTCAAGTAATATTTAGAAAAATATTCAAAAATTATTTAAAACTTCATTCTAAACTCGGCCACTATACGCCAATCGAGTATTTTGAACTCATCGCCGAAATCAGATGTTTTAGTTAAAGGTATGTTAATCATAAAATATGGAGATAAAACAAAATTATAACCAAATTCAAAATTAAAGCCTGTCATCAGCGATAAATCGAATTGAAAACTGTTGATATCAGGATATTTACCGTTGAAAATAGTAGTATCTGTCGATTTTGAGCCGGGATAATGAACGCTTACTTTTTCGCCGGTCGGCAAATTCGCCGTTTTGTCCAAAATTTCTTTTCTATGTTCTAAGTTTGAACTGAAAATTGTAGAAAGCTTGGGGCCAATACGTACAAAATAAAAATCCACAGGTGAATATTTCACAAAAGGTATAACTGATATTTCCGAAATACTAATATCGCTGTGATGGCGGAAATTAACGGGGATAAATTCGCCTTGCCGAAATTCAAAGGCTTCTCTTTCTTGAAACGATGAGTATATGCTTAAATTGTCGTATAACGCAATTGCGCCCCACTTTAAAACATTATTAAGCAAATAATCTTCATATACCAAACCAATTGAATAGCCGAACTTATTGCCATCTTCGAAGATACATTCAGGGCAAACAGACCAAGTGGATCCCAATTGCTGATTCAGTCCCAAGCCAAGCAAAAAACCGGCTTCTTTGGGTGGTTTATTTTCAGCAGGCTCTAAGGGATTCGATGGATCCGCAGCTTTTATATTTGCAAATGTTACGAACAGAATTACAATGAATAAGCCAATTTTCATCTTCATTATTTTTATACCTTACAAATATTTTTTCTAAAAAATAGACTAAAATTGTTTTTTGATAGTTAATAAAACTTAAAATAAGAAAAATTATTTAATTTTTTTAAATAAATTTATTAAAAAGATGGAAAATATTAAAATTGACGATGGAAAATTTTCAAAACTAAGCTGGGCAAGATATTTGGCAGTGAGAATATTGAGCCGTTTTGAAAGAAGCGATTCATATCTGGACAAATTAATTTCTCATGAATTACTGAATAATGATCTGACGCAACAGGACAAAGCCTTGCTAACAGAACTGATAAATGGGGTAGTGCGTTGGCGTGGGAAATTAGATTGGGCACTGACAGGTTTCTATAATGGCGATTATCAAAAATGCTTGAATATTGTAAAAAATTCTATGCGTGTGGGTTTGTATCAAATCATGTTTTTGGATAGAATTCCCGCCTACGCTGCTATTGATGAATCTGTGGAAATAGTTAAGCATATACAAGGAGAAAAAACAGCAGGTATCGTAAATGGTGTATTGCGGAATTTACATCGTAATTTGGATAAGATAAGATATCCTGATAAATCTGACGATCCTGTATATTATTTTTCCATAATTCACTCTCATCCGAAATGGTTGGTTAAAAAATGGATTGAACGATTTGGTGTTGACGAAACTGAAAAATTATTGATAGCAAATAACGAAAGACCTTATGTCCCGATAAGAGTTAATTTATTGAAATCAGACACTGAAAAAATTAAAGAGATATTTGATAAATATGAAGTTAAATATATTCAATGTCCCTATTTGGAGCAAACCTTACTCGTTCATAATCCTAAGTACGACCTGGTAGGCACAGAATTATTTAAGACTGGCGAGATTACAATTCAAGACCCCAGTGCTTCTTTAGCAGTGAAATTAGCCTCACCGGCGCCGGGTTCTACCCTGTTAGATGTCGCTGCTGCTCCCGGCGGGAAATCATTTTTCCTGGCAGAGCTAATGAAGGATCAAGGAAAGATTATAGCATTAGAAAAATATTCCTCAAAAATGCGATTTATCGAAGAAGGTAAAAAAAGACTCGGGCTTAATTCAATTGAAGAGTTAGTCGATGACGCCCGTCTTATCCGCTTAAAAGAAAAAGTAGATTTTATTTTTGCAGACGTACCTTGCTCGGGCTTAGGAACGTTAAGGAAAAAACCGGATATTAAGTGGAAAAGGGACTTAGAGGACATTGCTAAGATAGTAACTTTGCAAAAGGAAATAATAAGCAATTCCGTGAAAAATTTGAAAACTGGCGGCATATTGATTTACTCGACTTGTACAATTGAGCCTGAGGAAAATGAGCAAGTCATTGAGTGGCTGCTTAAAGAGTATCCTGAGTTAAAACTCGATCCAGCTGAAAATTATCTGCCAGCAGAGGTGTGCAAAGATGGATTTATGCAGACATTCCCGCATATTCACGGCATTGATGGTGCTTTTGCTGCCAGATTAATAAAAACATCCTAATTTGCTGAAATTTTGTTTTATTAAAGTTAAAAATAAAAAATGAATTTTATATTTGGATAAAATATGTTATATTAATTTTTTATAAATTTCATTTTGGGTGAGACATTTGAATTTTAAACTTACTTATTTAAAATAATGACATTAAACGATATCATAAAACCAGTGAGCGATGATTTATCGGAATTCAATAAATATTTCAAAAGCATATTGAAAACAGACGTAGCGCTGCTCAATTTGATTATTAAGTATTTAACACGGAAAAGCGGCAAACAAGTACGACCGGCTATGGTCTTTTTGGCTGCCAAACTGTCCGGCGAAATTACGCAAAAAGCATATATTGGGGCTGCACTTGTCGAGCTATTGCATACTGCGACACTGATTCATGACGACGTAGTCGATGAAGCCGACGAAAGGCGGGGGATTGCTTCGATTAACAAGCGCTGGAATAATAAAATTGCCGTACTTATCGGCGATTTTCTGCTCTCTAAAGGACTTCTGACAAGCATTGAGAGCGGCGAATTTAAGATCCTCGGTGTCTCTTCAACTGCAATCCGCCGTATGAGCGAAGGCGAACTTTTATCGATAGAAAAAAGCAGGACAATGCGTGTAAGCGAGGAAGATTATTTTCGGATTACTTCTGGCAAGACAGCTTCTCTTTTATCAGCATGCTGTGAGATAGGCGCTGTTTCTGCAAGTGATGATCCTGCTTATCATGAAGCTATGCGTATCTATGGCGAAAACGTTGGGATTGCATTTCAAATTCGTGACGATATATTCGATTTCACCTCTTCCAGCTTTGACATCGGCAAGCCGGTGGGCAATGACCTAAAAGAAAAAAAAATCACTTTGCCGCTTATCTATGCACTTAGCAAAATGGAGAAAAGCGAGTCCCAAAACATTATAAAAATAATTAAAAAAGGGAAAATCACCCAATCTAATATAAAAGCCATAATTAAAAAAACAATAGATTTGGGCGGTATTGATTATGCTCACAGCGTTGCATTAGAATACTCATTGAAAGCAAAGCAGCAATTAGATGTTTTCCCAGATTCAATTGCTAAAAATGCTTTAAAGAATTTTGCTGATTATGTTATTTTGAGAGACTTTTAAATTATGCCGGATATCAGCCCATTATTTGCAGTAGATGCAGAAGAACTCCTCGCCGAAGGTTTAATTTCGGACGCAATTTTGCTTTTGAAAAAAGGTATTGTTGTCTATCCTGATTATTTTGCTGGCTACGCTTTACTTATCAAAGCATTATTAAAAAACAATGATGCAAGCGAAGCCACTATTTATTTAGATCTTGCCGAAGAGTTATTTCCTAATCACACCGCTCTCGAAAATTCAAGAAATTCAATACCCCAAATCAAAGAGGATGATAATTCTTTTTTGATAGATAATGAAATTGAAGAAGATGTTTTAATTATTGAGAATATTGAGGATACGAAACAAATTGAAAACATTGAGATTAACAATGACTTTTCATTAGATGTAGAAGTGGATGACGAATTTGTAGAAGAGGAAAATGTGGATGTAGAAGAGGAAAACGAAATTCTATACGAGGGAAACGAAGATATATACGAGGGAAACGAAGATGTAGACGAGGGAAACGAAGTTCTTGAAGAAGAAAACGAAGATCATGAAGAAGAAAACGAAGTTCTTGAAGAAGAAAACGAAGATATAGAGATTAATGATAATTCTATCTTAGATAAAATTAGATTTTATTCCGAAGAAATAGTCAAGTCAATTAGTTCGCCGGATAACGTTTACTTGAAAAAAGGTTTTTTGAAAATTATAAATAACATGAATTATTCCTCCGATTTATTTTTAGGTGATTTTATAGAAGCAGAAAATAGGGAAGTCTTAACTGGCTTGTTCGATTATGATTTTAATTATATTAATGTATCTGAACCAAATAATAAACATAAGAAACTAAATTTAATTGCTGATTTTGACATTCATTCTATCGAAAAAAAATATACTAAAAATATAATCTCTCATGATGATTTCGCTTTTTTAGCTGAAAAAATTAAACTTATCGATATAAAAGCTGAAGAATCCGATGATTTAGGGCAATCTGATGAATTGAGCGATGAAAAAATTGAAGATGTAGCACCAGTTACAGAAACAATGGCGAATATATTTGTTCTGCAAAAATCTTACGGCAAAGCTATTAAACTATATAAACATCTAATCGAACTTCATCCTGAAAAAGCAGATGTTTTCGAAGAAAAAATAAATAAGGTAATGGAAATGGCAGAGGATGCGAAAAACACTATAGTTGAATAATTCAAGGTGTTTTCTTTGTGCTGTCCGTCGTTTTTGCTGGAAGGTCGCTATTAAGTTGCGAAATAGTAATCTCAACCCTGCGGTTACCTGCTTTCCCATCTGCTGTTGAATTTTCTTTAACTGGGCGTTGTGCGCCGAAGCCGCGTAATACAAAATTCTCTTCTGGCACGCCAGACCTAATCATCCTATAGCCAACACTTAATGCTCTTGCCACGGACAAATGCCAATTTGATTCATACTGAAAAGTCCGAATTGGCTTTGAATCAGTATGCCCGTCGACCATTATTACAAATCTAAGCGAGCGCAAAACGCCGGACAATGTGTCGATTACAGTTAATCCTTCAGGTTGAATATCTGCTTTTGCAGATTTAAATAAAAGTTTTTCTGGCAACACAATTACTAAATTATTTCCACTTCTTTTCAGTTGCACTAATCCCTTTTGAACAAAACTTGAAAGTGCTTGGGTCGCTTCTTTTTCAACTGTTTCCAATGATTTATTTGATGTCGGCAAAAGCATTGGTTCTGGAACTCCACGCTTATTGCCCTCCAATACACCATCTCCACCTTGCAACACCTGAGCAGGTTGATTTTTGAAGTACTTGGTAAACGCCTGAGACATCTCACTGAATTTTTCGCTGTCCACTTGTGATGAAGCATATAAAATAACGAATAAACCAAGCAATAGAGTAATCAAATCAGCATAAGTAATCAAGTATCGGTCTTTACCGCTTGAATGTTCGTGTGGAGGTTTCTTATTCTTAAAATTTATTTTATTCATTTAATTAAATATGATTATTATCATACATCGAGTATCGAACAAAAATGAAAATTCATGAGGTTTGTCAAAAAAACATTAAATCAAATTTTGAAATTCATGTGAATCGTTGTGCCTTTTGGACAAGTTTCATATTCGACAAAGTCAATAAGCGAACGGATAAGGAAAACCCCCCGTCCATTTTCTTTTAGCAAGTTCTCGGGGGCACGTGGGTCGGCAATATCTTCGAGATTAAACCCACAGCCTTCATCTTTAATTGATATAGTGATTAAGGCACTCGTGGAGATGACTTTTACTTCGACTATCTTTTCTTTATTTAATTTATTACCATGCACTATAGCGTTATTGAAAGCTTCGGTAACGGCAATAAGTAATACATAAAACCTCTCGTCAGAGATAGCAACCTTTCTGCGTAAGTCATTCATTAAAGGCTCTATCTGAGACATAGAAGTCTTTTCGCTGCGGAATAATGCTATTTTATTGTATAACTCATTCATTTAAAATCATAAATTAATTTTCGTAAGAATAATTAAATTGCCGATTCCCTCGGGCGAATGTTTATTTACGCTTCTAAAATCGTACCAGCCTTTTAATACGACGTTAGAATTAAAACTTAATTGAAAATTAATATTAATTTCAGGTCCTAAGCTTGTTTGGCTGAAATCATTTAAATTTGCTGGCAAGCCACTGTTAGGCAAATTATATTGTTTGAGTTTGTAAAATCTCCCTCCAATGCCAATTCTCGTGGAATTCTTAGTACTTATGTAATATAATATATTAGCAAATATTTCAATATTAGCAGATTGAGGTGTTTCTGAAAAGCTTTTCCAGTATAAAATGCCGCGTTCAAAATATCGTGAATACCATTTGTACTCCAAAGAATTTGTTTTGTCGAATATATAACTGATCGAGTCATTATATGAGATTTGCCGAAATGAATAACTTTGCGTGGTATTGCCTGATTTTTCAAAATCATAACTTGTATAATTCGCAAGGACTTCAAATTTCGGTTTCCAGGAAAACACCTTGTCTTGATAATCAACCAAAGCAGCAAGTCGAAGAATACGATTGTTATTATTTAAAGACGAACGCTGAGATTTGATGAAAACAAGGTGATTGCCCGAATATTCCAAAAGTGTTTTACCAGATAAATTTTCAGAAAAAGAATGCTTTAAGCCAAGAGCAGCATGATAATTCTGCTCGTCTCTATCATCATTATTATCATTGCTTGGAGTATCATATCTATTCAAACTTAATAAAAATGAGAGCATTAGTGAATATTTTGATGAAATTTGCAGAGATGTTTGAGAAAATATTTTAGATACAGTGTTTTGATTATCCCTTTGTTGCTCAAATCCTTTTAATTTCTCAAATTCATTTTTATTTAAATCAAATTTATTACTAACGAAATTATTATCGTTGCGGAGAGATATACTCAGTCCTAATCTCTGGTTTAGTCGGTCGTGGCTGTAAATTGCTTGCGTAGTAAATGCTAACGCATTTTCATTAAATTCTCTTTGGATAAAAGAATAATTATTTCCCAAAATTTCCGAATTGAAATCCCTTGAAATAACTAAATTTTCAAATGTAAAATCAATTTTGGCAAGTAAGTCATCAAAAAAGCTAAAATTCAAGCTTAAAGCAGCGGCTAATCTATCCTCCCTCCGTGATTCAATCGGCAATTCAGCCTTTTCTGCCAATGAAGGAACTAAAAAATCCCGCCCTTGTTTTTTATAGTTTATAGAAAACTCCAAAGAATTATTTTTTTCATATTCCTTAGAAAATAGAGAGCTGACGAAAAAGTCCAGATTGTTCCTATCATCCGACAGGATTAAATTATCAAAAGAGCTTGAGAAATTGAGATTATAACCATCTAAGTTGAAGTTATCTACATTCATTTCTAATTGGACTATTTCAGCCGCATTTGTTCTATTAATTTGGCGGTGATTTTCCATGCCATAGCCAGCTCGTATTTTTGCATTATCAAAAAAAAGCCATTCAAAATTAGCAATGCCGTTTAGCCTTTGCAATTGATTGTTATTAGACTTATTGTCGGAGTTTAAAATATAATTTGAAGCAAGAATGAAGTTGAAATCTTCAAATATCGGAAGTTTATACTGCAAATTAAATGCTTCATCGTCGCGGAAATAGTCTTTCAGGGAAGTAAGAGCAGTACCTTGATAATTTTGCTGAATGGCTATGGCGCCATAATTCGTAGAAAGAAAATAATTTCCCGAAAATTTAAAAAGATAGGTATTTAAAATTTTATCGAAACCGTAATTTACAGTATTTGGAGTATTTGGAGTATTTTGAGCAAATAGACCATGAGAAAAATCCACACAGAGTATAGCTGCAAAAAGTAGAATAGAACAAGATATTTTTCTATACAATATCATTAGTAAAATTATTAGAGCAACGTTTCCTGAAAGCAATGACAAGCGAAATTATATCATCTTGGTTTTCGCGTACGATAATTTTCCTGCCGCTTTTTAAGGAAACAACGGTATCGTGCAAGGTTTCAACAGATTCAATCTCGTCGGCATTGATAGTTACTTGGTTACCATCAATTTTTGTCAGTGTTACCATATTATTTCTAAATTAAAACATAAATAATTTTCGTTATTTAAAGACAGACGAATCATTTAAAATAGATTTTCTAACAGAATCGATAAGGTTTCCAAAAGATTTTTTATCTTTTGCCAAATTAAAAAATTCTTCTTTAAATGAAGATTCTGTGTAGCCGTTTTTTTGAATAATTTTACTAACGGCGGTATTTGCTTGCACAGAATCGGGTATTGTTTCTCTGGCAATCAGTATCTGACGATACGTTTCAATGAATCTCCCTTCTGAGTTTTCATCTTGCGAACATGCAGAAAGAGCAAAGATAAATACCAAACAAAAAATTATATTTTTCATAATATCCTAATAAATGATTATTTGTCATTGAGCAATAATTTTATATCGTCTTCGGCAGCTTTTAGAGCCGAATCTGCACCTAATTTACCATACATAACTTTGACAACAGCGTTTTCAATTATTTCCTCAATATCCAGCCATTTTGGGTGTACGGGTGTCATTTTTGAGTGCTGCAATTGTTCAGCAAAAACTTTTTTGTATTCATTAATAATCAAAGTAGAGTCGTTGTAGCATTCTTTGTCGGCTGGGAAACCGGCTTCGTTAATGAGTTTACAAAATTCTTTAGAATTAACGCCGTTTGTCAAGTATTTTGCAAAGAGCATCGCTAAATCCTTTTTATCGGATTTTTCATTTATAGAAATATACTCTCCGCCTGCAAATGAATAACCTGGGAATGAGGTCAAACCGGGTAATTTACTTACCCCGAAGTTTAATTTTGGATTTTCATTTTTAATTTTGTCCAAAAGCCAGCTTCCGGAAATCCAAAAAGCAATTTTCCCTTGCAAAAAAGCAGCATCAAGCTGGCGCTGTGTTTCAATCATGCCTGTTTGAGAAAGTTGAGAGTAAAATGAAAGAGCGTCTATATTAGCTTTGCTATACAGCACTAATTTCCCAGTTTTATCAAAAATATCTCCGCCAAAACTCCAGAAAAAAGGAAGAATTTTTTTATATAATCTATGAGGATCAGAGCCGTTAGCCCCAAAACCATATATATTATTGCCTAAATGAACAGCTCGAGAAAGTTCCAAAAGTTGAGCAAATGTTTCCGGAGGATTGACGTCTCTGCCTGATTGCATCAATATATCTTTATTGTAAAATAATACACGAGTATCGACCACCCAAGGAATTGCGTAGAGTTTGCCTCCCCAAAAACACGGTTCTTTCGAAAATTCGACAAATTTATTTAAATTGACAGAATCTTGATTTAATTCAGCCAAAACACCTTGAGAGGAGAATTGGGCTATCCAGTCGGAACCGAGTTCCACAACATCAGGTCCAGTGCCACTGTTGAAGGCTGCTATTAATTTAGTTTTGCCGTCATTCCAACTTAATTCAGTTAGCTCGACTTGACAATTATATTCTTTTTCAAATTTGGCAATCAAACCTAATAACGCTTGTTTTTGATTCGGCTCGCTCCAAAAGTGCCAAAATTTAATTCGCGATTTATCCTCTTTTGACTTTGAACAGCTCGAAATAAACATTGAAATAAATAAAAAGCTAAATATTATGAGAATCTTTCTCATTAATTCTTCTCCTTTTTGAGATTAATCGTAATTGATTTTTCTATATAATCGAACACTTCTTTGTAATTACTATATTCCTCTACCGGTGTTTGGAAATAACAAAAGAAAAG
>JBBRJR010000018.1:0-17929 GCA_038218865.1 Kapaibacterium sp. (SeqCode)
GGCAAACATAACGGATAGGGAAGGCGTAATCACTAATTTGGTTATAAAGGAAATAATTTCGCGGCTGGACTTTTTGGATAATGTGGGCTTGTCATATTTGAATTTATCACGAGCGGTCAGGACTTTGTCCGGCGGTGAAACACAACGTATAAGGCTTGCCTCGCAAATAGGCTCTCAGCTGGTGGGCATTATGTACGTTTTGGACGAGCCCAGCATCGGCTTGCACCAGCACGATAACGATAAGTTAATTGCATCGCTAAAAAAACTCCGCGACTTAGGCAATTCCGTTATAGTCGTCGAGCATGATAAAGCGATGATTGAAGAGGCGGATTACATAATAGATTTAGGACCCGGAGCCGGAACGCACGGTGGGGAAGTGGTGCTTGCTTCAGACATTGCGAGTATAAAAAAAATGACTAATGAAGCAATAGAAAAATCACTTACTGCTCAGTATCTCAAAAATATCAAAAAAATTGATGTGCCTGAGAAAAGGCGCGAGCCAAACGGCAAATATATTGAGCTAACGGGCGCAACGGGACATAATCTAAAAAATGTTGATTTAAAACTGCCTTTGGGATTATTTGTCTGCATTACTGGGATGAGCGGCTCGGGGAAATCCTCGCTGATAAATCATACACTTTATCCGATTTTGTCTAATAAATTTTATCGCTCACACACTAAGCCTTTGCCCTACAAAGATATAGATGGATTGGATAATATTGACAAAGTAATAGAAATAGACCAGTCGCCAATCGGGCGAACGCCGCGCTCGAATCCAGCAACTTATACTGGGCTTTTTACGCAAATACGAGATTTTTTCGCGATGATGCCGGAAGCGAAAGTACGCGGATACAAGCCGGGACGTTTTTCATTTAACGTCAAAAGTGGCAGATGCGAAGAATGCGAGGGCGCTGGTCTGAAGCGAATTGAAATGAGTTTTTTGCCCGACGTCTATGTTACATGCGACACATGCAATGGCAAACGATACAATGACGAAACACTACAAGTAAAATACAAGGGCAAATCAATAGCCGACGTTTTGGAAATGACAGTCGAAGAGGCAAATGACTTTTTCTCCGAAATCCCTAAAATAAAAAAGAAATTGCATACTCTTTTTGAAGTGGGCTTGGGCTATATTAAGTTAGGACAGCAAGCGCCGACACTCTCAGGCGGCGAAGCGCAAAGGGTGAAATTGGCTACGGAATTATCGAAGATATCTACAGGCAAAACGCTTTATCTTTTGGACGAGCCAACTACTGGGCTACACTTTGAAGACATTCGTATTTTGCTTGAATTGCTGAAAAAATTAGTGGATAAAGGAAATTCAATTATCGTCATCGAACATAATTTAGACGTAATAAAAACAGCTGATTGGGTAATTGATTTAGGTCCTGACGGCGGCGAAGGCGGCGGAAAAATTATAGCCCAAGGCTCTCCCGAAACCGTTGTTGCTGCCAAAAAGGGATATACAGCGAAGTACCTTGCGTCAGAAATGAAAAATAGATAGAAGATTTTACGTATTTACCCAATGGAGGATAATATTAATCGGTGGATTATATTATCCTCTTTTGGCTTATATTCTACATTGGCTCTATAACACAATATTCGCCGAATTGTTATGATTAAAAAGATTAAATAAATAAATAATTTGTTTTTCACTCTACATATACCCAATATTATACTCTCAAAAGTTCCATTTCTATATTATTAAAAAGTTTATTAAAATGTATGATAAAATATGTTTATGAATATTTCAACAACCGAATTCATAATTCATATTTAGTTTTCAACAATCGGAGAAAACGGGAAGAATGGCATACTGTTTGTCTATTAGTTATTGTTCTGTAAAAAAAGGATAAGAATATGATATTTCGCGATCATTTATTCAAAGTGCGAGTTCCATTAATGAATAAGGCATTGGATGCCTATTCATTACGTTTGCGTACAATATCGAAAAATATAGCTAATGTGAATTCGCCACATTATCGTCCGCAAATGGTGAAATTCGAGGAGTTGTTCCAAAAGCAGGACGTTGTATTAAAAGGGCAGCGTTCGAGCGATCGACATATTCCTATCGGGCAATCTCCTGATGATGTAACCGGCGAGCTGAATAATACGGCTATACCAGAAAGCGAAGTCTATTTTTCAGGTGAAACGCATGTAAATATAGACAAGGAAATGTCAGCGATGGCAGAAAATCAGATTCGATTTCAATTTGTCTCGCAACAGATGGCAAGACATTTTCGCGGATTAAGTTCTTCAATTACGGGCAATCCAGCTACAACTGGATAATATTGATTGGCAAAAATAAAAAAAAATCCCATTTGGTATGATTATTGAATTGAGTAACACAGTATTAAAGGTGAAAAATGGCTGAAAATATATTTGCTTCTTTTGCGATAAGCGGGCAAGGCATGAGCGTTCAAAGAATGCGATTGACCTCTGTTGCTAATAACATAGCGAACGCTAACACAACAAAAGGAATTGACGGCAAGCCCTACAAAAGGGAAGTCGTTATAGTTCGCGAGATCCCGGGCAGCCCCTTCGATTCTGAACTTGTGAATCAAATTGATATGAAAAGGACAGACGAATCCCACGCTCCTAATGCCAAACAAGGAACATACCCGCCTGACTACAGTGTGTTAAAGGCAAGAACTGCGAGGGATAATTCACCTGACCGGCTTGTTTACGAGCCGAATCATCCTGATGCTGATACGGACGGCTACGTCCACTATCCAAACGTAAATGTCGTAACGGAGATGGTTGAAATGATTTCCGCTCAGCGTGGCTTTGAAGCCAACACGGGCGTTATCACTGCTGCCAAGAATATAGCACGGAATTCCTTGGAAATTTAGTGTTTATGACGTGATACTGGTTTAAGGTTTTATGATAATAATATTGAATATTTAATCGGAAAAAATATGAAAGTTAATGTATTGAATGCATACAATAATCCATATACTAATTCGCTGAGCGAACGGGCGAACAATAACGGCGTTACGCTTGGAGTTGGTTTAAATAAAGTAACAACCCCGGCGACTCCAAAAGCAAATTCAGATTTATTTGCATCAAAAAATGTACTTACAAAACAAGAAAAAAGTTTTTTCAAAAAGCTTTTTCCTGAAAATTCCGAACAGATAGAGAGGCATGTCTTGTTCAATAGAAACGGCAAAGTCCACAATGGTCTGATTATTAAAGGGTCTATTGTCGATGGCAGAATTTAATTTTCTATAACAAAAACATTCCCATCGTAGTTATAAACCTCTCGATCTAATTATTTGGTAGTTCTTGAGCCGTTTTTCTTTTTCTCAAAGTAGTAGCTACTGGAATTTCATTCTTGATTTCGCTTTGTATCGATTTCACTTCTTTTCCGGCAAACTTTACCTTATTATCAGTAGTAATAAATCCGGGCTTTTTCGGTAGTGTTGATTGTGAAAACCGATTTTCGCCAACAGGATGGTGTTTCGGCTTTGTTTCGCAAGATACATTTTTCATTTGATTTGGACTATTGTATTTTCCTTTTGGCGGAGCAGACTTAGGTTGCTGCCGGATTGGCTTGCCTGTCTCTTTGCATTTAGCTAATTCATTCAAATAGTCATTATGCCGCTTGGCAGTCAGAGTCTTGTTCTTGAAAAACTTATCGATAACTTGATCCATAATTGTTATCATTTCATCAGGATAGCAATAGACCATAAAAGTCAATTCGTCTTCTTGTTGCTCAACTTTTGGCGGCTCTTCGGCGTGGTCTTTGCTGTAAATGGAATTAATCCAATTGGCTATGCGCCTCAAATCTTTGCGGCTGTGTTCTTTATAATGAATTATAACTCTCTGGTAAACAGTAGATGGCATTTTTCCCCCGTCAAATTTGTTTTTTGTAAAATTAGTAAATATTATTTAAAAGAAAAAGTAAAAAAAAATATTTTTAGATTTATTTTGATTTTTTTTATATTTTAGCTTTATTAAACATGAACAAAATTACAAAAAAGAATAAAATGAACAATATAATATTAGAAGCGGTAAATATAAATAAATCATATTCCGTACGAAAAGGACTAGATTTAGAAGTGCTTCATAAAATATCGCTAAGTATATTTGAAAAAGAAATAGTTGCTATAGTAGGTCCATCTGGAGTGGGAAAAAGCACTTTGCTACATATACTTTCAACTTTAGATAAAGCCGACTCGGGAGATATTTATTTCAATGACGAAGAAAAAAAAGTAAACTATTCGGATTTTACAAGTAATTCCCTTTCAAAATTCAGAAATAAATCACTGGGCTTTATATTCCAAGCGCATTATCTTTTGCCGGAATTCACAGCACTGGAAAACGTTTGCATGCCTGCTTTCGTTGCTGGAGCAAATAAAAAGCTGACAATGGAAAAAGCACACCTGCTTTTGGCGAGAGTAGGCATGACTGACAGAGCTGGGCATAAGCCGCAGGAATTAAGCGGCGGCGAGCAGCAACGCATTGCAATCGCACGCGCTCTGATTAATTCCCCCAAAGTAATATTTGCCGACGAGCCTACAGGAAATTTAGACTCAGAGAATTCGCGGAACTTCATTGAATTAATTAAAACTATGAAAGAAATGACAAAAACTACTTTTGTTATCGCTACTCATAGCTTGGAACTTTCGCAAGCAGCGGATAGAATTATGAAAATGAAAGACGGTGCAATTGAAATGCATAATAGTATAGCTTTAAATTAGTTTTTCATCAGGCTAAAAAAATTCTTTTGTAGTTTAATAATAATCTATTAATTTAGCATATTATACTTTTTACTTTTTTATATTTTTGGAGTTTGTATGAGATTTTTTCTTCCTTTGATATTAGTTGTTTTGGTTGCTTGCAACAATAATTCCTCACTTGAAAAACCAGACGTAGCTAAACCAACAAATGATACCGACAAAGCAAGTTATACTTTAGGCTATAATATTGCACAAAATTTGAAACAAAACAAAATGGACCTCAACGAAAAATACGTTGTACGTGGACTTATGGATGCCTTTGCCGATGACACTACCGAAGCGCTTTCACTTTTGACAAAAGAGGAAAAAGTCGAATCAAGCAAATATATTGACGAACAATTCCAAAAGAAACAAAAAGAAGCACAAGAAGAATCTACAAAGAAATTCCGCGAACAAGGCTCAAAATTCAAAGTTGAGGGCGAGAAATACCTTGCTGAAAATGCTAAAAAAGAGGGTGTAGTAACTCTTCCTTCGGGCATACAATATAAAATCTTGAAAAAAGGCACCGGTAAAATGCCATCAGGAAAAAGTTTAGTTCGTATGCACATAGTATCAAAATTTACAGACGGTACTTTGTTTGATGATACACATGTAGAAGGACGTGGACCTGTGGATTTGCCTCTTGATCAAGTAATGAAAGGCTGGAGCATGATAGTTCCTCTTATGCCAATTGGTTCAACATGGGAAATATCTGTTCCTTATCAATTAGGTTACGGCGACGCTGGCTTCCAAAACGTAATTCCACCTTACGCCACACTCGTTTTCGAAATGGAATTGTTAGATATTCTTCAATAATCTAAGATTCAAATATTATTTATAAAAAAGCTGCTGTTTCGATGGCAGCTTTTTTTTTAGATATTTTTAATTAAATATTATACCAATAATTCATTTTAATATTCGTTTTTACAAAAGTTCCGTTGGAGGTGCTGCCAAAAGTTATAGGGCGGCTGAGAGAAAACTCCTTGAACCTGATCCGGTTAATGCCGGCGTAGGAAAACGGTCATCCTTGTGATTGACAATTCTTTTTTTGGTTCGCTTCTCTTCCTTCATCGTGAAAGTCAGATTTATAAACATTATAGGGCTTTCCTGATGCAAAAATTAATTATCATTATGGCTGCTTTTTGTTTGGTAGCAGCTAATTCATTTCTATTCGGAAATGACAAAGAAAAACCGGACTCACTCAAAGTATTTAAAACTCCAAGCATAACTGTTTCGACCGGACGGGCAGAGGAAAGGCGATCGCCAGTGCCTTTTTCTCAGATTACTGCTGCTGAGATTGTCCAGCGGCACACAGTAAAAGACCTGCCGCAGCTGCTTGCTGAAATGCCGTCTATCATCGTATTCAGTGAAGGCGGTAACGGAATTGGGTACTCTAATCTCTCGATGCGCGGATTTAATCAACGACATATTTCGGTACTTGTCAATGGCATCCCGCAAAATGATCCAGAAGATCACAACATGTATTGGATTAATCTGCCCGACATAGCCTCTTCACTGGATAATATACAAGTACAGCGCGGAGCAGGAGTTTCGTCAAATGGCTTCCCTGCTATAGGCGGCAGCATTAACCTCGAAACATCTAATTTTACAAATGAACGCGGCGCAATTTTAGAAACAGGTATCGGTTTTCAAGAGCTTTCCTCACAAAATTCACTTAACCAATCGATGAATAAGTTTTCTTTGCAAGTTTCTTCGGGGCTGGTGGACAATAAATATGCCGTCTATGGCAAACTATCATCTATTCGCTCCGAAGGATATCGCGATATGTCTTGGGTTAAAATGAACAGCTATTTCCTTAGTGTAGCAAGGTTTGATGATAACTTTACGACGCAAATCAATGTTTTTGGCGGACCGGTTGAAGACGGGCTGGCGTATATGGGCTTGCCAAAATCCTACATAAAAGATAAAAGTTTGCGAAGAACAAACTATAATTATTGGGATTATGATTCTACCGGAAAAGAGGTAAACTGGACAACCATACGCCGCCGCAATGAACTCGAGAATTTCTCGCAGCCACACTATGAACTATTGAATGATTGGTATTTTAATGATAAAATTATTTTCAAATCATCGCTTTTTTATTACTCGGGCGAGGGCTTTTTTGACTTTGACGGCACCGGCTGGACTGACAAAAATACTTTTGGTTTGACTCCTGAAAATGGTTTTCCCGCAGCAGAAGATCCCCGAAATCCTATAATCCGTGCTTACGTCTTGAATAAACACGGCGGATGGATACCGCGAGTGCAGCTGAAACATCAAAGCGGCACTTTGACTTTAGGCAGCGAGTTTAGAATCCACCGCTCCGAGCATTGGGGGGAAATAGGATATGCCGAAATCCTGCCCGAGAACTACAACCCTGACTATAAGTTTTATTACTACGAAGGCGAGCGTGATATAATTTCTCTTTTTGCCCTCGAAGAATACAACGCTACCGAAAAACTAACTTTGACTGGCGAATTGCAAGCTGTTTATCATTCTTACAGAATAAATAGCGAAAGGCTCGGCAAAGGCTTTACGCAGTATCTGAATACGGATAACGAAATAGTCGGCAACGGGGACAATTTATTCAATATTAGATATTTGTTTGTAAATCCGCGTATTGGTGCGAATTATAATCTAGACGAGACTTCTAACCTTTATACATTTTTGGCTTATACATCGCGCGAGCCGAGAATGGTAAATCTGTATGACGCAAGCAGTAGCTATACTGGCAAACTTCCGCTTTTCGAGGGCTTTATCAATTCAGATGGTAAGTATCAATATGATTTTTCTAAGCCGATTGTAAAGCCTGAATCTATGCTAAATATTGAGCTAGGATATAATTTCAGGAATAGTGATTATTTTCTAAATGCAAATGCGTATTTCATGGAATATTTCGATGAGTTGGTTAAAAGCGGCAAGCTCGATATATTTGGCAATCCCATAGATGGCAATGCACCAAGAACTCGTCATTTTGGTGTTGAAATTCAAGCAGCCGCCGTTATTTTGAATTCATTATATGGCAAGCTCGAACTTGCCGGCAATGCTACATTAAGCCGGAATTACATAGTGAAATATGACTTTCAAACAAATCAAGGAACTGCTGTTTCGCTTGCGGATAATAAAATTGCGGGTTTCCCGGATGCTATGTTGAACTTACGTTTGAATTATTCAGTCGAAAATTTGTTTGCATCAATTTCAGCTAAATATGTTGGCGATTTCAAAACAGATAATTTCGGTTCAATGCTCAAAAATAATCCTGAAATTATCCAACATTTACAAGGAGATTATTATGATGACAATACATTGGACGCTTTCACTGTGTTTAATCTTGATTTGTCATATAAATTCATAAATCTTTTCGATGCTAATTCAATAGAATTCCGCGCTTCGGTGTATAATTTATTCAATAATCTTTATGCAGCAGGCGCCGAGGGCAAAGAATTTTTCCCTGCTGCCGAGCGTAATTTCTACTTTGGCATTCGCGTGGGAATTTAATTTAGATTTAATATTTATGCTAAAAATTATTTCAGATTATTAAATCTTACATTTAGTAATTTTTTGAAAAATAAAAGCATTACAAGTAATTAAAAAAGTAAAATTTCTATTTGTCTTATACGTTATCATCATTGATATAGTAAAATAATTTGTTAAAATAATCAAAGAAATAATTCAAATGGCTAAAGAAAAAGATTTTGACTCGGCATCAAATATTTCCGAAGAAAAACAAAGAGCAGTAAGATCAGCTATTGAGCAAATCGAAAAAGCTCACGGCAAAGGTTCTATTATGAAGCTTAGCGACAAAAATGTGGTGCAAATTGATGCTATACCGACGGGCTGTTTGTCGCTCGATGCTGCTATCGGTGTCGGTGGCGTGCCACGCGGTAGAATAGTCGAGATTTATGGTCCTGAATCTTCTGGAAAGACTACCGTTTGTTTGCATATTATTGCCGAAGCACAAAAAAGAGGCGGACTGGCTGCATTTGTTGATACCGAGCACGCCTTGGATATTAACTACGCCCAAAGGTTAGGCTTGGATTTGAATAACTTATTGCTTTCGCAGCCTGAATTTGGCGAGCAAGCTCTTGAAATCGTTGAAACATTAGTGCGAAGCAATGCAATTGATGTAATTGTAATTGATTCAGTAGCAGCTTTAACGCCCCGCGTTGAAATCGAAGGCGATATGGGCGATGCCCAAATGGGCTCGCAAGCGCGGCTTATGTCGCAAGCGATGAGAAAGCTAAACGCAGCGATAGGCAAATCCCACACTACTGTAATTTTCACTAATCAATTAAGAAGCAAAATTGGCGTAATTTACGGCAATCCCGAAACTACTACAGGTGGTAATGCTTTGAAATTCTACGCTTCTGTTCGTATTGATATTCGCCGCAAAGAAGTTATTAAAGACGGGCAAGAGATCGTTGGAAACCGCGTCCGCGCGAAAATTGTCAAAAACAAAGTCGCTCCGCCATTCAAAGAAGTAGAATTTGATATTATGTACAATGAAGGCATATCTAAATTAGGCGATTTGATGGACGTAGCCACCGAGCATGGAATTATCATCAAAAGCGGCTCGTGGTACACCTACAAAACCGAAAGAGTACAAGGACGCGATGGTTTGAAGAAAATAATTTCGGACAATCCAGAATTATTTAAGGAACTCGAGGACAACGTTCGTGCTGTTTTGACAGGTCCAAAACCGAATAAAGACACAGTAAAACCAGTGGTCAGCGAAGACTAAACGGAGTTACTTGAATAAGTTATTAATATGACCTCTCCCCAGCTTTCCAAAGGAGAGGGTGAAAGAAGTGGTTGTTTTGTAACTGCTTACGACGCTCTATTTCGGGTTCTTGCTCCCTCTCCTTCGGAGAGGGCTGGGGAGAGGTCGTATTTCTTCCTTTTCCTTTTGGCATTAGGGTCGGGGGTGTTTGAAAATGTAAGTATCAACACTTTACTCATTCCTACCTATCTTTCCTTATTCAAGTGAAATTAGGGACTAAATAAAAAAAATCGGCTAAAACAATATATTTGCTTTAGCCGATTTCTTTTCATCAAAAATAATTTTAAAATTATTTCTTAAAGCTCTTAGAGCCGTCAGCCTGGAAAACATATTTGAAAGAGTAGAATCTATCGCCGCGTGACAAAACGTCAGTCGGGATGCTATCTGGATATCCTTTGTAATAGTTCAATACTTTCATTTTAGCATAGCGACCGTCAGCCGTGCGGATTGCCAAAACAACGCCGGGTATAGCTGAAATTTCTGAATTAGCCATATCGTAGTGGTACCATCCTTTGTCCGATCCAGTAGGAATAGCTTTTTCCGTTTCAGAAACTTCACTGCGGAAAGTGGAATCATTTGGCAACGAAGCTAAAGTTTCAAAATCGGTTTCTTTCATCAAAAAACCTCCGCCTTGTCCGGGACCACGAAATCCTTGATTCACAAAAATACTTGTTTTTAGGAAAGCGATGTCCCACTCATTAGTGTTTGCTTTGGAAGCATCAATTTGCTTGTTTTCGCGTAAGCTATAGTAAGCAATTGTATCGCCTTGAGTAGGTTTGTAAGTATCCAAATTTGTTACGAGTTTTGGCGTAATCAAATCCGAGCCGTTGTTAGTCGAGCTGTCGTCATCTGAGCATGAGACGAGCATTGCTGAGAACAGTACAGCAAGTGTAAGTAATTTAATAATGCTTTTCATTATATCTCCAAAAAATTAAATATGAGAAAATCTATAAACTATATTAACAAAAAAAGTTCTACCGGGATTAGAAACCAAATGTTCAGGATCGAACTTATCAAAAATATTATCGACACCGAGTTGCAAATTGAAATCTTCTAACAGTATCTTGGAAACAGTCAAATTCCAAAGTGAATATGCAGGAGCGTATTCATCGTCTTGATCCAAAATATTGTCATTATTTTTGTCAGAAAAACCGTACCGTCCGCGGAAAGTTCCTCTTAAAAATGCGTTAAGTCCAATTTTTTGATTGTCGTATTCAATTTTGGCATTTGCCGAATGCTTAGAGCGATTCATTAATCCCCCGTATTCTGAAGGCTTGACTTTACGGTCGCCTTCTTTGGTAGTCATAAAGATTTTTCCAGCTTTTATTTTATCCAAAATATTCACATCTATAGCTTCCAAATATTGATAGCCCAATGAGATTCTAAAATTACTCATAGGAATTAATTTCAAGCTGTATTCAAGTCCTTGAGTATAGGCGTCATTCAAATTGAAATATGAAAATACCTGCGCCCCTGACTTTTTGTTTGCTACGGGCAAAGTTTCAATCATTTCCGAAATTTGATTGCGGAAAAGATTCAGTTTCATATCGATATTTGAATTTAAGTCCCAATTAAAGCCAATATTCAAAGAAAATGACTTCTCAGGTTTTAAATCTTTTATAGTGCTTATATTAACAAGTGTGTCAGCTATTAACCCGTCGGCAGCGATTTTATTAAATCGTTCCTCAAAGAAAGTAACTCCGAAAACGCTATAGCCTGCAATTGAATTAGTCCAATCAAGATATAATTGTTGGAAAGTCGGAGCTTTGAATCCAGAACCGACAGAGGCTTTTAAGTTGAACCCGTCGAAAACTTTGAAAGAAGCAGCAATTTTTGGGCTGAAATTATCTGAGTAATCGCTGTGCCAATCATATCGTAGGCTTGCTAGAACGTTTGTCGTTTTGCTTGCCAGCCAATCTTCCTGCAAAAAAGCATAGTAAGAGCGAGCGCTGACTATGCCGTCGTTAAGCCTTTGGGCTTTAACGTCTTCATAAGTACTTCCACCTCCGAAGGTAACGACATGTTGGAAGGCAAGCATCCAATTCCATTGCAATTCCAATTTTGCTAATGACTGGTCAAAAGTATATTTTTCATAGCGGCTGCCGTCCTTTTGGAAAGTGTAATCGGTGGCTGTCATGTATTTTGTATAATAAGCGCGAGCTTCTACGTTAAACAATTCTGTATATTGATTCTTGCCGACAAGCGATAACCCTATATCTTTCAATGAACTGTTGTCGTCAACTACTAACGTTGAATCATTTCTATCAACATTGAAGTAATTTTCTTGGTCTTCTGAATTGAAGCGAGCTCCGAATTTCAAAGTAGTATGAGGCGTTATTTTGTAATAAAACTCATTATTTGCAGTATAATTTTGATATTTTGGAACGGCTTTGCCATAGCTTTCTTTTCCAGATATTTTGTCGGTGAGTTTGAAGCCATCGCTTGAGATTCGGTTTACAAAAAAATTATTAGAAATTTCGCCGTCTGATTTTGCCAAGCCTGCTTCAATTCCTAAATCAATGGTATTGTAGGATTCGTAACGTGCGTTAGTTTTCAGCGTAAAGCCTGCTGGCGGCTCGTTTGTAATTAAATTTATAACGCCCGCGAGAGCATTAGAGCCGTACAAAGAGGATGAAGGACCTTTTACGACTTCAATTCTTTTTATGTTCCCCATTGATAACCGGCGAGTGTCCAATATGCCGCCATTGCGCCCGATTAAAGGCTCGCCGTTAATTAATATAAGTGCGTAATCTGGGTCAAGTCCTTGAATTTGAACGCCTTTGCCGTGGTCTTCGACCAATACCATTCCGACTTCTTCGCTTAATACATTATCCAGCCGAGTATGCGAGGCAGCTTGAATGGATTCTGAAGTAAGAACGTCTGTAGCAATCGGATTACTTTCAATTTCTTTTGCAGTACGAGTACCGGTAACTACTATATTCTGCTTGATTTGATAAACGTCAAGCATTTCTAAAATAAAAGTATTATTCATTGAATTTACGGTAAGCGTTGTATCCAATGGCCTGCAGCCGGCACGTGTACATTTAATAGAATATGTACCTGTGGGGATGGCGGTAAATTCAAAACTGCCGTTAGGTTTAGAAGTTGTTTGTTTCTTTAATTCCATAATTTTAATAGTAACTGCGCGTAAAGGATCTCGGTCAGGATTAATTATTTTCCCTGAGACGTTAATATCATTTGCGATTAAAACTAAACTATTCAATAAAAGTAAAATCGATATAAAAGCTTTATACATTTGCGAGCCTATTTCAGATGTTTTTGTCTTGTTCAAGTAAATGACTAAAATCAATTACGACAAAAATACAAAAAAAATTTTAGAAAATACAACAAAAAACGGCAAAAAATATGTAAATATTCTAATTTGTATAAAAATTTCATTATCATATTACGCCTGCAAAAAGCTATGATTAATCTAAAATACTAATAGAAATATAGTTATAATTTATTCATATTTTAGCCCTGTATTAGTTAGATGAGTATTGCAAATCTTATTTTCTGCTGGAGGATCTTTTGTTTGAAGAATCCACTGTAAAAGAATAAAATATTAAATTTGATGAAACTGGTATAATATATTCGAGTTGGTGAAATATATAATTTTATTGTACTAACATATTTATTATTTCATATTGGAATTATTAATTTATTCTGGTTAAAAGATTAAAATATTATCATACATAAGATATTTCAAAAATATAACATTTTCAATATCGTATTATAATTATTTGCGATTCATATTATTATTAACATTTTAATTAGAGAAAAAGACGATGACAGGTACAAAAATTCAAGTTAAAAACGGTACTTTAGTAGTGCCAAATGATCCAATTATTCCATTTATCGAAGGCGACGGCATAGGTCCTGATATTTGGGCTGCTGCTCAAAGAGTATTCGATGCTGCCGTTGAAAAAGCTTACGGCGGAAAAAAGCAAATTGTGTGGAAAGAAGTATTAGCTGGAGAAAAGGCATTCAACAAAACAGGGGAATGGCTGCCACAAGCAACACTTGACGCTGTAAGCGAGCATTATATAGCAATCAAAGGACCGCTTACCACGCCAGTTGGCGGAGGCATTCGCTCGCTCAACGTAGCGTTGCGTCAAATTTTAGATTTATATGTTTGCCTGCGTCCTGTGCGTTGGTTTGAAGGCGTGCCTTCACCTGTCAAACATCCTGAGCTTTGCGACATGGTAATTTTCCGCGAAAATTCAGAAGATATTTATGCCGGAATCGAATGGCTTGCTGGTACAGATGAAGTTAAAAAAGTTATTGATTTCTTACAAAATGAAATGGGCGTCAAAAAAATTCGTTTCCCTGAGTCTTCATCTATCGGCATTAAGCCTGTTTCAAAAGAAGGAACAGAACGTTTGGTTCGCGCCACGATTGATTATGCTTTAAAGCATAAAAAACCGTCAGTTACTTTTGTTCACAAAGGCAACATCATGAAATTCACCGAGGGAATGTTCAAAGAATGGGGCTACGACGTTGCCGAGCAAGAATACGGCGATAAAGTATTTACTTGGAGACAATACGATAAAATTAAAGCCGAAAAAGGCAGCAAAGAAGCAGATAGAATCCAAAGCGAAGAGTTGGCTAATGGCAAGCTTTTAGTGAAAGACTTTATTGCAGATGCTTTCTTGCAGCAAATTTTGCTTCGCCCTGCTGAATATTCGGTTATTGCAACCATGAACTTAAACGGCGATTACATCTCCGATGCTTTGGCAGCTATTGTTGGCGGAATCGGTATAGCACCGGGCGCTAATATTAATTACTTGACTGGACACGCTATATTTGAAGCCACTCACGGCACTGCGCCGAAATATGCAGACTTAGATAAAGTTAATCCCGGCTCCGTTATTTTGTCTGGCGTGTTAATGTTTGAGCATTTGGGCTGGCAAGAAGCGGCAGATATGATAGTCAATGCTATCGAAAAAAGCATTACTCAAAAAATGGTTACTTACGATTTTCATCGCTTAATGGAAGGGGCTACATTGCTGAAAACTTCCGAATTTGGCTCGAAAATTATTGAAAACTTATAAATTATTTTGATTTCTTTTAAATAACAAAATGTCCGATTCTTTTATTAGTTTCGGGCATTTTTTTTAGATAATTCTATATGTAAATATTATAAAAACTTAGATTTGACACTTAACAGTCTGATGATTTGCTGATAATCGCAGTTTTGTCATTTCCGCCCACGGGAAACCATTAATTTTCGGCTACTTGCAACGACGTGGATTCCCGCTTTCACGGGAATGACATGCAAAATGGGCTTAATCAACATTCTGCTAAATATAAACAAATTATAAAGTTTTGTATTATTAGTAAAATATTTTTACTATTTTTGAGTATATAATTATGAATATTTTAAAAATTAATATAACAGTTATGAAGAAAACACACTATTTCGTATTATTTTTGCTTGCTCTTAGCTGCCAGAATTTACACTCACAGGGTTTGGAATCCGCTCTGACTCAAGGACGCATAAGCGGCAATTTCCAATTGGAAGCACAAACCTATACGCAGGATAGCCTTATTAACGCCCCCGAAGCAAAGGAAAGAGTTTTGTCTAATGGTTTTTTCAATTTGAATTACAATGCCGGAACTTTTAGTGCAGGTTTGAGGTACGAGGCTTATCAAAATCCGATATTGGGGCTGGATCCGCAATACAAGGGCAGCGGCATTGCGTATAGATTTGCTGATTATAATGGCGAGTTTATCCAAGTTACAGCTGGTGACTTCTACGAGCAATTCGGCAGCGGTATGATTTTCCGCGCTTATGAAGAAAGAGCCTTAGGATTGGACAATGCAATGGATGGTTTCCGCATAAAGTTAAGACCAACGAATTCAATTGAATTAACTGCACTTATCGGAAAGCAACGGTTCTTTTGGGGCAAAGGCGATGGCTTAGTTCGCGGCGGCGATATGAATATTGAGCTTAATCAAGCTCTGTCGCTTGAATTGCCATTTAATATAAAAATTGGTGGTAGCGTAATAAGTAAATATCAGTATGACTCTGACCCATTTTTGCGATTGCCGCAAAACGTATTTGCTTACTCAACTCGCGCTTCGCTTTCTGGCACAAGCTTTTTATTTGATGTCGAATACGGGCAAAAGTATAATGATCCGAACGCTTCAAATTTAAACAGCTATAATAAAGGTTACGGACTTATGCTCTCAGGCTCTTATTTCGAGCGAGGATTTAGCGTAGCGGTAGCTGCACATAAGCTCGACAACATGGATTTCCGCTCCGATCGCACAGCTACAGGCAATAACCTAATGCTAAGCTATATTCCACCGATAAATAAGCAAAATACATATAAATTGCCAAATATTTATCCATATTCTACAAAGCTAAACGGTGAGGTAGGATTGCAAACTGACGTTAATTACGTATTTCAGCCGAAATCACTATTTGGTGGCAAATACGGAACATCGCTAAATTTCAATTATTCTCGCATTCACAGTATAGATACTCTTCATTTGAATGAATATAAATATAAATCTGATTTCCTGTCAGTAGGCGATAGATTATATTATGAAGATTTGAGTTTGTCCGTTAGCAAAAAGTTACACAGTAATTTCAAAGGTGCATTGACTTTTATGCACATAACGTACGATACAGATATTTTGGACAACGAGGGTGCGGCGAAATTTGGCAACACAAACGGAAATATAATTATACTCGAAGGCACATATAAGTTTAATGCAAAAAATGCACTTCGCATGGAATTACAAAACTTATGGGCTAAGCAAGACTCATCATATTTCATAAAAGACAAACAAAATGGGGATTGGGCTTTGGCATTGCTTGAATATTCCTATTCTCCACATTGGTTTGTAACCATCAGCGATGATTATAATTATGGCAATGAATTTGAAGCCAAAAGGCTGCACTATTACAACTTATCTTTGACTTATATTGAATCGGCGAGCCGCATACAACTTAGCTGGGGACGCCAAAAGCAAGGCGTGATTTGCGTTGGTGGCGTTTGCCGGCAAGTTCCTGCATCGAACGGGCTATATTTATCAGTTTCCACATCATTTTAAATAAAAGGAATAAATCATGAAAAAATATATGATGATTATTGCTACAATCGCATTGGCTTTGCTTTCAATGTCTTGCGATGAGATAAACGGTAATTACGTAGAAAACTCGCCAATAACGGTTGATACTTCCAAAGTGGTGCAAAAGTTCCTGCTCGAAGATTATACCGGCTACCAATGCGGCAATTGCCCTAAAGCACACGAAGAAGCACATAAGATACTTGAGCTATATCCGCATCAAGTAATAGTATTAGGCGTACACGCAGGTAGTTTTGCTGAGCCATACGCAGCTCATCCTTATGATTTTCGTACGCCAATAGGAACAATATACGACGAATTTTTCGGTAACAGCGAAGCCGGCAATCCAAACGGCATGATAAATCGAATGAAATTCAATGATTCTTATATAGTTCGCCACACCAAATGGGCATCTGCCATTACAGAAATGATTAATGATGAACCGACGCTTGGGATAAAACTCGAACCAAGTTATTCGGACATAGACAGGAAAATAACTGTAAAAGTGGATATGAATTATTTGAAAAATTCAACTCAAAGTGATTATTTATGTGTATTAATTTCTGAAAACAACATAATCCAATACCAAAAAGATTACAGCAACAAAGAAAACCCTGACAGTTTGCATTACAATCACGAGCATGTGCTTCGAGGCGGAATAACGAGCGCGTGGGGCGAACAAGTTTCGGCAGCTCCAATTTCCGCAAATCAGAAATTCACAAAAACATTGACCTTTACTATACCAAACAATGATTGGAAAATCGAAGATTTAAATATAGTGGCTTATGTTTATTCGAAAGAGAAATCCTATCAGATACTGCAAGCAGAAAGCAAAAAGTTGAAATAAGGAAGATAAAATTTGGAAGATAGAATATTAATGAAAAAAGGAGCTGCCTCGCAATGAGCCAGCCCCTTTTTTTTGTGGGATTGAAATAAATAAGTATTTAAACTGCTTAATTTATTCCTTCGATTCTGTCAGAAATACTAAATTTTCTATTCATTAATTTACTGGCAAAACTCAAACATGAAGCTATGTCTTCAGCTTCCAGCATTGGATTAGAAATTAATATATCTTCGGACTTGTCGCCATTGCTTAATAATTCGAGAATAGTTTGTACCGTAATTCGCATGCCTCTTATAATTAGCTTGCCGCCACGTATTTTGTCGTTTATTTCAATTCTTTCACTTATTAACAATATTTCACCCTTAAATATGTTGTTTTTTAACGATAATACTTCCGACTAATTGCAATAAAGCTAATAAAGGCAATATTGAAATATCGCTATTATTTTGCCCATTTAGTATATATATAATAAAACTGATTCGGCGGTGTAAGTTTAAATAC
>JBBRJR010000019.1:0-17774 GCA_038218865.1 Kapaibacterium sp. (SeqCode)
GCTCAAAACATGGCACAGAAATGAATTGAATCATACATTGAACATTCAGAGCCATTGCCCGAAGTAATTGCAAAACAACTGACTCCTCAACAATTTCAAGACTTATAGTTTGTAATGCCTCGTAATAGTTGAAGACCACCCCGCTCCCGATTTCTCAAAAACGAAATAAATTTCATCTTCGCCTTTTATATTATCAGCCTTGCACCGCCGAACTCTTCTATGCGATAAGGGAATTTATCGCCCGGCGAGCCGATGAACATAAAATTAATCGGTATCTTCCACTCGGCAGATAATTGCTGCAAAAGCTCGGGCGAAAAGGTACCCTCGACTACTACAAAATCAATGTCAATTTCAGGATATTCTCTATCCAAAAATGATATTTCCTGCTCTAAATTTGGCGATATAACGTGTTCTTCATTGACAACTGTCGCAATTTTTATTCGTTTTGTATGCTCGTTCCGCGAGATATAGAGCATTACCTTGTTCAATGTAGCAATATTATCCCCGCGAGTGAAAAAGGCAAACTCCTGTTCGTTAATTTTATCTATATATTTTTGAATATCTCTATCGGTGCGAGCAACGAACGCTCTAATGGGTGTGAATATATGTTCAATTGTTTTCAAAACCAACTTTAGTAGCACCGTTCGGTTCAGCATTACGACAACAAATAGCGTAGTTGGGATGAAATAATATAGAAACAGCTTGATATTGCTCGGCAAATTGGCTTTCGCTGGAACGACTATATTTCCAATCAGAGCAACGACAACGGCAAAGATGGCAATGAGTACGCCAAGCCAAGAAGCTCGCTCGGGGCGTGGAAGTTGGGCGCGCTTTACCTTCAGCAATATATTACCAATGCCGAAAAGTGCCATTACCGAGAGAAAAGAAATAGAATATACGCCAGCTAATAACTTTACGTTGCCCTTGGTTAGCAAAAGTACTGACACCGAAAGCAATAAGAACATAAGGATAATTCTGTACGAGCTGCCCCTTTTATTTTTTTTGAGGAAAAACGGAGGGATAATTCTATCGAGCGCCATACGCTCTAAAAGTCCTGTTACGCCGACAAACGCAGTAAGCACAGCACCGCTAAGAACCAAAAAGGCATCTATCGCTACAAGGAAAGCTATTGTGCCGCCACCGGCGAGGTTGCCCATTTCGATTAACAGTGTATTTTGGAAGGCGTCGCTTTGCAAAAGCGGCATCGAAAAGAGCGAAAGCGCCAAAATAGCCATAAGTGGATTGACGACACTTACTATTACCCACATATTCCTGAGTGTTTTTGGGAAGACGCCTCTTTTTTGCTCTTCTACGAAATTAGCCGAACTCTCGAAGCCCGAGACGCCGAGCATAGAAGCAGCGAAGCCCAAAAATATAGCATTTGTTACGCTGCCGCCGCCCGTTAGCGGTGATTGCCAATTAGCCAAAAACGTTCCCAAACCATTTTGAAATAAGTAAAAAAAGATAAATCCGCTTAGAACAACCAAAGAACCTAAATGAAAAATAAATATTCCGATAGCGACTTTAGCCGATTCAGAGATGCCGCCGATAACTAAGAAAGCAAAGACGGACAGTAAGGCTATAGTTACGGGAATAATTGGCATTGATGGAATTAGGTGATGCAGGTAGTGTATGCCCTCGTTGCCGGAAATTACAGCTGTCGCCATATAGGAGAGCAATGTCAGAGTAGCGGCAAGCGAGGCGGTGGACTTGCTGGTAGTGTTCAGCAAAGCGTTGTAAGCGCCGCCATTAAGCGGCAGCGCGCCGACGACTTCGCCATATACTTTTCTAAAAAGGAACAATACAAACGCCACGATAAGCAAGGTAATCCAAGCGTACTGTCCGGCGAAAGCAATCGCCAAAGCCGAAACATACAGTACGGAGGAGCTTATGTCATTTCCACAAATCGCCGTAGCGGCTAATTCACCTAATTTCTTGTTTTCTTTCATTATTCCTTGTAATTACTTGATGATTATATATTTAGACGCAAAATGGAAAATAATTTTAACCATTAATTCTAAATATATTCAAGAATGACGTGCATTTAAACGGTAAGATTGTATCGATTAGATTTTTTTTTGGGGGAATGAAAACAATATATTATCAAGTATTGATAAGTTTGGTTTATATGACAGCCACATCTGCACCAATTCTGCCTTTCACCGGCAACCGACCACCGAAAACTATTCGACCTCTCCCCGACCCTCCCCAAAGGAGAGTGGGGAAGAAGTACATGTGTTGTTATCACTTACGTGAGATTTCAGGTTCTCGATGAAGATGCTTTCTTTTTTTGGCGAACGCCGTTCGCCCCTACGGAATTACAACTTAAAACATTCTTTCTTATTGCCCAATGCCTTTAGCCGCAAAATGCTATTCGATGATGCCGCCAAGTCGCGACCAGCGGATGTGTTTGATTTTGTCGACTAATCCGTAAGGACGCTCGTATTCGTCTTTAATCTCCCACGACCAGTAGATAATCATTGGAGTGCCGAGTACGTTTTCGTAAGGGATGAAGCCCCAAAATCGACTGTCCAAGCTGTGGTCGCGGTTGTCGCCCATACCGAAGCAATAGTCGCGTTCGACTGTATAGCTGTTGGTTGGTTTGCCATCGATATAAACGGCGTCCGAACCTATGATTACCTCGTGTCCTTCGCGTTGGATAAATGTTTCCCACTCGCGGAAATTCACAGGCGAAAGTTGGACTACGTCTCCTTTTTTAGGTATGCGGACTGGTCCGTATTCGTCGTGAGTATAGTTCCTACCCTTGGGGAAGGTGCGAAGTTGCTCCATTGGGTCGCGCATTTCGCTTGGTGCTAAAAAGCCGTGTGGTGGCAATGCAGAGCGTTTTCCATTGACATAGGCAACATTGTCGCGTACTTCAATCGTGTCGCCTGCGGTGGCAATGCAGCGCTTCAAATAATATTGAAATTCGCTTGCTTTTGCTTCGTCGCGGTAGCCGGGAAAAATAAATACAATAACGTCGCCTTTTTCGGGTTCTTTCAAACCAGGGAATTTATAGAAAGGAAGTGGAATATTCAAAAAGGGAATTATTTGTGGGGTCGATGGACCGAAAACAAATTTATTTACAAAGAGGAAATCGCCGGTCATAACGGTTTTTTCCATTGAGCCAGTTGGTACAACGAAGGAGGCAACGAGCAAGCCGTTGATTATCATAACAAAAATAATTGCTCCCAAGATTGTCTTGACCCACGAAACAACGTGTTCGCCGAAGGTTTCGGGCTTTTTTCTATTCGCTTTGCGAGAGCGGTATTTTTCTATTAAATTATTGAATTGAGCCATTTTATTTATTCCGAAAAATTAATCATCAATACTTAGAACTGCGAGAAACGCCTCTTGCGGAATCTCTACGTTCCCAACTTGTTTCATACGTTTTTTACCTTCCTTTTGTTTCTCTAAAAGTTTTCTTTTTCGAGAAATATCGCCTCCGTAGCATTTAGCAAGAACGTTTTTGCGCATCGCTTTGACAGTTGTACGAGAGATAACTTTTGCTCCGATAGCAGCTTGGATAGCGACTTCGTACATCTGGCGCGGGATTAACTCCTTCAATTTCGAGCAAAGTTTTTTGCCCCAATCGAAAGCTTTTACGCGGTGGACGATTGAAGATAGTGCATCGACGGGCTCGCCGTTGATTAATATATCGAGCTTTACCAAGTCGCCTTCTTTGTAATCGCTGAATTCATAATCCAACGAAGCATAGCCACGAGATATGGATTTCAGCTTATCATAAAAATCAAAGACGACCTCGCCCAAGGGCAAAAGCCAAGTCAAATCCACGCGTTCAGCAGAAAGATAGTGCGTATTCAGCAAACTGCCGCGGCGATCCATGCAAAGTTTCATAATGCTGCCGATATATTCGCTCGGAGCAATAGTTTGAGCTTTTATGTACGGCTCCATAATCATCTCAATTTCGCCCGGATTCGGCAGCTGTGCCGGATTTTCAATGAATAATTCCTCGCCGTTCTGCTTGATTACTTTATAGCGTACGTTCGGGACGGTAGTAACGATTGTCTGGTTGAACTCGCGCTCGAGCCGTTCTTGCACAATTTCCATGTGCAGCAAGCCTAAAAATCCGCAGCGAAAGCCAAAACCGAGAGCGTTAGAAGTCTCCGTTTCGTAGCTTATAGCAGAATCATTCAAGCAGAGCTTAGCTATAGCTTCGCGTAAGCCTTCGAAATCATCAGCATCAGCGGGGTAAATTCCGCTGAAAACCATTGGCTTTACTTCTTTGAAACCCGAGATTGGCTCCTCGCATTTGTTACGCAAAAGCGTAAGAGTGTCGCCCACCTTTGTGTCTTGCAAATTGCGTATATTTGCCGTAATATAGCCAACGTCGCCGGCTGATAGTTTGCCTGTGCGGTGGCGCTTCATGTGCATTATGCCCACTTCTTCAATCTCGTAGCTTAAGTCGGTTGCCATAAAGTAGGCTTTGTCGCCTTCTTTGATAGCGCCGTCGAAAACGCGGAGATTAACGATAACGCCACGATAGGAATCGAAAATTGAATCATATATTAATGCCCGCAAAGGCTTGTTCGGGTCGCCGGCTGGAGGCGGAATTTTATGTACAATTTCCTCCAATATTTCATCAATGCCGGTGCCTTTTTTAGCTGAAGTTAGCAATATGTCTTCTTCTTTGCAGCCTAAAAGGTCAATTATCTGCTTTTTGACGATTTCTATTGTTGTTTCGGCGCTCGGAAGATCAATTTTATTTAAAACTGGTATAATTTCAAGATTATGCTCGACTGCCAAATAAAGGTTGCTGATAGTTTGAGCTTCTATGCCCTGCGTGGCATCTACAATCAAAAGCGCACCTTCGCAAGCGGCAAGCGAGCGTGAAACTTCATAGGAAAAATCCACGTGTCCGGGAGTATCGATGAGGTTTAGAACGTAGTCTTTGCCGTCCTTAGCTTTGTAATCCATTTGAATGGCGTGCAGCTTGATGGTTATGCCGCGTTCCTGCTCCAAAGGGTTGTCGTCAAGTATTTGATTATTAATCATTTCCCGTTCGGTAACCCTACCGGTACGCATTAGAAGTCTATCGGCAAGAGTGGATTTGCCATGGTCTATATGAGCAATTATACAAAAATTGCGAAAGTTTTCCATATTAAAATGTTTTTAATAAGTGTAAAAATAACAAGTTACAAATATACTAATAGTTAAGCCAAATAGCAATATATTTCCTTATTTCTTATTTTATTTTAATAATTATATATCCTATAAGCTATATTTTTATTGAGTGAAATGAAATTAAACCAATGAAAAAAAACGTCATTTTTCAAGAAAATATGAGAATTTTTTAGTATTTTTGTAAAATAATTATTATTTATTTATGGATTTCAGATGAATCTGACGTACGATAATGTTTTCGAAGAAATAAAGAAATTTCAATTTAAAACTGACGGAAGAGCTGAATTCAGCGAGGTGGATTCTTTCGACGTGGTTCATAATATAAGATATCTATACTGGATGGAGCGGGCTCGCCTCGAATATTTTGAAAATATAGGCGTGCCGATGCACCGCCATACTATTACTAATGAATTCCCAATAATGGTTGTAAAAACCAAGATTCAATACGTTTTCCCGCTTCGCTTTACTGACCGCTACCAAGTAATGATGCGAGTTGCAGAGCTGAATAATTCCTCGATGAAAGTGCAAAACGTGGTAGTAAACGGCGACGACAAGGTTGCCGCTTTCGCAGAAGCGGTCTTGGTACATTTAGATAAACACGAAATGAAATCGAAAAGAATTCCTGAAACCATTCGTCAGATGATTAAGAACTATGAAGGCGATAATTTAATTATTAACGAAAAATGAAAAGAATAGAAGACTGGACAAGTGAGGAGTTAGCGGCTCAATGCGTTTTTCCGCGATTAGACACAGATGAATACGCCCAAAGTGAAAGCTACCGCGAAAGCATTCACGAGCTAATCAGTATGGGCGTCGGCGGCTTTTGCATTTTCAAAGGCGACACGCTTAAAGTAGGGAAATTAATAGAACAATTGCAAGCAAAAGCCGAAATCCCGCTTTTGTTCGCAGCTGATTTTGAAAATGGCTTGACCATGCGATTGGAAGACGGCACAGCATTTCCACATGCTATGGCGTTAGGCATTGCCGGCGAAACAAGCACTACACGCGAAGTAGCCCAAGCAATTGCTTTGGAAGCCAAAGACATAGGCATAAATTGGAACTTAGCTCCCGTCGCTGACGTTTTCAGTAATCCGAAAAATCCGGTGATTAATATTCGCGCATTTAGTTCTGATTTTGAAAAAACGGCTCAGCACGCCGAAGCATTCATCGAAGGAACGCAGCAAGAAAAAGTAATTGCCACTGCAAAGCATTTTCCGGGTCATGGCGATACCGACAAGGATTCGCATCTTGAATTGCCGACGATTAATAAATCGCTTGCCGAGATATTTGATGGCGAACTCGTGCCGTTCCAAAGAGCTATAGAAAGCGGCGTAAAGTCAATTATGACTGGACATCTTTTAGTAAATGCATTAGACGAAAAACTTCCCGTTTCGCTTTCAAAAAAAGCGGTAACGGATCTGTTGCGGAAAAAGTTGGGCTACGAGGGAATAATTATTACCGATGCTTTGGATATGAAGGGCTTGACAAATAATTGGTACGACCACCACATAGCTCGGCTTGCTTTCGAAGCCGGTAACGACGTTTTGCTCATGCCAATTGAGCCAAAAGCAGCTATTGACATGGTTTCCCTAATCGTTGAAAATTCGGCTGAATTTAAAGAGCAGATAATCGATTCGGTCAAGCGGATATATAATGCTAAAAGATTTTGCGGGATTGTTCCCGGATTCGCCAAGCTTCGCGCCGGCACAAATATATTTATGAAGCATTTGAATTTGGCACTTAAAGCCGCACTCAAAGGGCTTGTCGTTGATTGCCCACCGGAGGCTTTGCCCTTGGACACCTCGAAGCAGTATGCGTCCTTTGCCATTTTGCAAAATGATGATGATATGCAGGCAGCTTCCAGATTTTTCACTATGCTGGCGCAAGCCACCGAAAATGATTGCGATTATGGCTTTATCGACAGTCAAATATCAGAAGAAGACATTAGCGAATATTTAGAGAACATAAGCCAAGCCGAGTTTTTAATTTTTCCGATATTTAATCGCTCGAGAGCTTACGAGCCAAACGCCGGTCTGACTGAATCCGTTATGGATATAATAAAAAAATTATCCAACGGCAGACCTGCATATATATTGATATTTGGCAACCCGCACTTCGAGGGAGTTTTGCCGAGCGATAAAGTAATTTATGCTTTTTCTGATTCATTCGCCTCGCTGGCAGCTGTCATTATGAAACTGGCAGGACGAGAGCTTATCGAAATGAATTGATTGAAAATTAGATTGTAAAATAATTGATTATTAACATTTTTCAGGTGCGACGATTTTGCATGTTTTCTTGATTATATTAGTTATTCTTTTGGGAATAAACGTAGCTTATTTGTTGCTTTTTGCTTTGGCTGCGCATTTGCCTGCCAAAAAACATGCAATTGCAGCAGATTTATTACGTTTTGCCGTTATTATTCCTGCTTATAAAGAAAATAGAATAATCAAAACAGTTGCAAAATCTGCTCGCGAGCATGATTATCCGCCAGAAATGTTCGACGTGTTCGTCGTTGCCGACGGCTTAGAGGATAGTACAATCGAGGCGATAGAAAAAGCGAAATGCCAAGTGATAGTAGTCGACTTCACTTCAAGTACAAAAGCGAAATCGCTTAATGCGGCGATTAATTTCATCGGGGACGATAGATATGACGCCGCCGTTGTTTTGGACGTGGATAATATAATGCAGGCGGAATTTTTACAGAAAATGAACAACGCTATGCAAGCGGGATTCCAGGTAGTACAAGGGCATCGTACTGCAAAGAACACTAACACCGCAACAGCCATTTTGGATGCCGCAAGCGAGGAGATAAATAATTCAATTTTCCGCAAAGGGCACCGCGCTCTGGGGCTTTCGGCTATGCTTATTGGCTCGGCGTTCGCTATAGATTTCAATCTTTTTAAAAGGCTTATGGCAAATATTAATGACGTCGCAGGCGAAGACCGCGAGTTGGAAATTGCCATTCTCCAAAATAAAATAAGAATAGAATACGCCGAAGATGCAGTGGTTTTGGACGAAAAAGTAGAGTCTTGGCAGATTTTTACTCGTCAGCGATCTCGCTGGGCAGCCGCTCAAATGGATTTTATTTCAAAATATTTTTCGAGATCAATAAAAGAACTATTTTTTTATTTAAATTTTGATTATTTTTATAAAGTGTGGCATACGCTTATTCCTCCAAGAATTTTACTTTTGGCTGCTGTAAGCTTGATGTTCGTTCTAAGTGTTGTTTTTCCTGCTATGCCCAGAGCAGGCTTTTTTCAATTAATTTTCGCGGGTAACGTTGTGGCTCTTTTGCTTGCATTGCCTAAGAAATTTTATTCAAGAGAATTTATTTTTGCATTACTCGATTTACCAAAGATGTTATTTTCGATGATATTCGCGTGGACAAAGATAAAAGGGCAGAAAAATATATTTTTGCATACTCCACATAATTTTGAGGAGAAATAGTAATGAAAATTGGCATAGAAGCACAAAGAATATTCCGTGAAAAAAGGTTCGGTATGGATGTAGTTTCCATCGAGCTTATAAAGCAATTGCAAATTATCGACCAAGAGAATGAATATTTCATTTTCGTTCGTCCGGGCGAAAACAAAAAAGGAATCGATTTCAGCAAGCCGAATTTCCATTTTGTGGAATTTACGGCGATGACATATATCGATTGGGAACAGATTTTCTTACCGCATTACGCCAAAAAATATAAATTAGATATTTTGCATTTGACTAACAATACAGCGCCGATTTTTTGCAAAACGCCGATGGTGCTGACACTGCACGATATAATATTTTTCGAGAGTTTCGATTTATTCAAGTCCAATACTTCTTTTTATCAAAATTGGGGCAATTTCTATCGGAAAATTATCGTTCCCCGTATAATTTATAATATGCGCGAAGTAATTACTGTTTCTAACTTCGAAAAGAATGTAATAGAAAATAAATTCAATCTTAAAGATAAAAAAGTAAAACGGATATATAACGGCGTCAGCGAGATATTCTTCCAACCTGTGTCCGAAGATAGAATTGCTCAACTTAATGAAAAATATAATATTAAAAATGATTATTTTGTGTTTTTAGGCAATTTAAATCCCAAAAAAAATCTTGTTGGTGTGCTTTCAGCATTTCATAAATTTAAGCAAACAGATAACAAAAATATACGTTTAGTTATTACAAATTTAGACCATTCCTCGCTTCAAAAAATATCCGGCGAGCTTTTAATAAGCGAAGTCGTCAAAGACATTATATTGACTGATTACTTGGATTCCAGCGAAATGTCCGTTTTACTCAAAAGCACTTTGGCGCTGCTTAATCCCTCTCTACGCGAAAGCTTTGGTATCCCAGTTTTGGAAGGCTTTGCTTCGGAAGTACCTGTAATTACGTCGAAAATTACATCGCTCCACGAAATATCGCAAGGTGCTGCTATCGAAGTGGATCCATACAATTTCAACGAAATAGCTGAAGCGATGACGAGCGTTGCCACTGATGAAAAACTACGCCATGAACTCATAGAAAAGGGCGCCCGGCGTGTCAAAGATTTCTCTTGGTACAGTACGGCTCAAGAATATCTCGAGATTTATAAAAGCATCGGCTCTCAAAAAAAATAGTAATAGTAGGAGTTAGGATTTCTAATGGCAAAGAAACAACTTACACGTGAGCAATTGCTCGCCTTTGCTCGGGACAGACATATATCTGTTACAGCTAACGCCGGCTCGGGCAAAACCACTGTTTTGATTGATAAATTTATCGATATTCTGCTTAATGACAAAAAAGTAGCGTTAGACCCAACTCGCATACTTGCCATTACCTTTACTCGCGTCGCAGCTGCGGAAATGTTTTTGCGGGCTGCCAAAGCCATAGATAAATTCATTTCGGTTGAAACAGTAGGCGAAAAGCTAAAAATTCTCTACGAAGTACGCGAAAAGCTAAGCTACGCCAAAATTTCAACTATCCACAGCTTTTGCTCAAGCCTTTTGAGGGATTTCCCGATAGAAGCAGGCGTTGCTCCCAATTTTGCCGAGCTTGGCGAATTTGACAAATCACGCTTGATGGATCAATCAATTGAAAATGTAATTGATAGCAAGCTCACTGACTCAGTAGGAAATAACGATTTCCGTGATTTATTCGATAACTATGGGCTTGCATTTGTTAAAACCATGCTCCAAAGTATCATCACAAAGCCTGATATTTTCTATGAATTAAAAAAAATATACTACCAAACTGACGCCGAAATAAATCATTTTTACAGAAAAAAAATAAATGGATTTGTTATCGGCATTATCGCCGAATTGATTATCTATATTGAGCAAACCACCGATTTACCAGAAAAACGGGAACAGCTGGAGAAATTCTATTATTTATCCGATGCGGTCGGAAGAGTTTTTAATGAATTAAAAGATGCAGACGAAATTACTTCCGAAGAAATATTGAATTTGATAAAATTATTAAGTGAAAAAATAGGCAGAAGCTACTTTGTTAATTACGTTGGAAAGCATACCAACAAGACAAATGAAACTGCTTCCATTATGGAAAAGCTGAAGAGTTTGGTTAGTTTCGATGATTTCTACGATAATCTTTTGCTAATAAAAACAGCCCGCCTTTTCATTGAGCTTGCCGATGATTTTTTCTTTGAATACAATTCAGCCAAAGAGGAAATGGGCGCTATCGATTATGACGATATGATCTTCCGCGTTCGCGAAATGCTCAAAGACGAGGAGACCGCCCGACTAGTTCGCAGCGAATACGATTATATACTCGTCGATGAATTTCAGGACACAAATATCGCTCAATACGAAATAGTAAAAGCACTTGTGCCTGAATTAGAAAATCCTTCGGCGCCGCTTGATTTGCGGTCATTCATAGTTGGCGACGGCAAGCAAAGTATATACGGCTTTCGCGGGGCAGATGTCCGAGTATTTTTAAATGCGATAGACAATATAAAGGAATTTAACAGCGACAAGGTGAAAAATGGTATTATTTCTGAGGATTACCATCTGCCGCTCGGCGCGGATTTCAACCCCGAGCTGCATTACCTCAAAAGCGAAACCGACAACGAACGCTTCGGCAATTTGAATCTATCTTGCTCTTTCCGGCTGCTGCCAGTCGTAGCGGCGTGGGTCAATACCGTTTTCAATGAAATTGAGCCTATGAGCCCAAGCCAATTCGATGTAGAATACGAAAATTTAGTTTGCGGACGCGATACTGATAGATTGTTCCCGCAGGAAAGCCTCGATATAAGTCAAGATTACGAGCTTGGCGAGGAGTTCGGTACTGTTTCGGTTATCCTCAATTTGAAAAAATTTGTCGATAAAAGCGAAGAAAGCGGATCGTCCGATTATAAGGAAACTTCGGAAGGAGACTTTGAATTTGGGAATTCCGAGGACGATGAGTCAGACGAAGCGGGCTTCAGCAGCGACGAAGCGCAGATGACAGCCAACCATATCGCTAAAATCGTTACCGAAGAAACTGAATATATGCTAAACGTGAACGGCACGATGGAAAAGCCGACCTTTGGCGACATCGCCGTTTTAGCCCGCAATCGCAAAGGATTTTCGCCACTTGTTACTGCTTTTTTGAATAATCAAATTCCTTACGAGATACAAAGTGGAAAAGGATTTTTTGCTTCGCAAGAAATTATCGACCTGACTGAATTCCTCGTGTTTTTAAGTAATGAGCAGGATAATTTGGCTGTAGCCTCCATTTTGAAATCACCATTTTTTGGCTTTACTAACGAGGATTTATTCGAGATAAGCCTCGCTGGCAAACGCAGCGAACCGTTTTACTATAAGTTTTTGACGTACTCAGGTGGTCTTTCGCCCGAAGATAGAAATCATACAAAATGCTTGCGGGCAATTGATATATTCACACGTATGAAATTTTATTCGACACGCATCCCGCTTTCGAGCTTAATTTCCAAAATTATTGACACAGGCGGATATTGGGGCGTAGCAGCGAAATCGCCAGCTGGCAGTCAAATTGAAGCAAATTTTGAAAAATTCATACAAAATGCCCGAGATTTTGAGGCAAAGGGATTTAAGACGCTTAATGATTTCATCGAAGAAGTGCATCATCTTTTCGAAAATTCCGGTGAAGCCGAAGCTGTACAGCCAACGGGCGAAAATGCCGTAAAGATTGTAACAATACACGGCGCAAAAGGCGCAGAGTTTCCGATAGTTTATCTATATTCGACGAATTCAGGCAGCAAAGGGATGTCCGCGCCTTTCTTGGACGACACTTACGGCATAGCTTTTAATTTACGCACAAGGACGTCGCCCGAGGTAACAGAAGAAAACAATATCATATCCCTATTGGCTAAGGATAACCTTCGCCAAGCCAACGAAGCCGAAGAGCGGCGTATATTCTACGTAGCGATGACACGCGCCCGCGACCACTTGATTATCACCGGAGAGGTCAAAGAAAACCCCAAAACTGGATTTCGGTCTGCTTCTGGCTTTTTGAAATATATTTTGCAAACTTTGAGCATAGATGTTAAAACCGATATTACATTTGATTTATCTTCAAAAATTAAATTTGATACGCTTCTTACGATATTGCACAAAGGCGCGTTTGTGCCAATAAATGTCCGGTTTGATGTGTCGTTTTCTACTGAAAACATCGACACTACAAAGCTCGAAGAAATCTCGAAAGTAAATTCCGAGAAAATATTAATGCTCGACCCAATTATCGGAACATTTCAGAATGGCATTTATTCAGCGAGCCGCTTGCAGGATTTTTTAGCTGATGATGATAAATATTATCAAAAAACGCTGCTTGCTTTGGAGACTGGAAATGAAAAGCGAGCAGTGGGCAATTTCCTTACAGAAGACCTACCCCAAAACCTCCGCGAGCCAAAAGATTCGGACGAATTTAACCAAACGCTCGGCAATTCCGCTATTTCACTTTTTGGCTCTGTGCCGGGAACTATAATTCACTTCGCTTTTGAAAACATCTCACTTTGGGCAAACCCAGGTGGCAAAGCTGATGCACTCGCTTTAAGCGAAATAATCGATAAGCAGCTACTATATTATAACTTAATAGAAGCCGAAGAATTAAAGACGAGGATTATAACCGAATGCTTGGCGATAGCCGAGTCTGCATTTTTTCAAAAGAATATCAAATATATTTTAGCCGGCAAACCAGAGATAAGCTTAACTATGCCACTGGGTGATGATTTTTTCACCGGTACATTTGATTTGCTTTTGCAAAATGAAAAGGGCGAAATGGAGATATGGGATTGGAAGTCCAATAGAATTCATACAGCCGAAGATAAGGAATATTTGGAAAATCATTATTTTCTCCAAATGGAAAGCTATGCCTTAATGCTGATGTTCCTTTACCCCGGTCAGAGCGAGTACGTAACGCGGCTCGTCTTTACGAATAGGGCGCCCTTTGCAGAGAAAGACGAGGATTTCACAGCCACATTTGTATTTTCGGAAGCCCAACGAGATGATATATACTACAAATTGAATAATTTGATGAAATCGACATATTTGGTGTAGATAGAAAATGTTAAGAGTCTGTTGATTAACTAATAATAGATGTTTTGTCGAGGCTGTCTCATAAGTCATGTTTTCGAGGAATATGGTCAAGCAAGGATGCTTGACCTACCAGTATCTAAAGGAGTTAGTATGACAGACATTCTTGTCTGTCATTAATTTATGACTTATCGGGGCAGCCTCTCGGCGCAGAGGTCGATAAAACTGCTAACATTGTTCATTCTAACCTATATTTCCTTATCTTAAAAATATAAAAAAATAAATTCGTCAATAATAATTATTTTGAAATTACATAGATTAGCATTCAAATTGATTAGAGGTAAAAAATAATGCCCCATATATATATTGATGGTCAAAAGGTAGAGACAGAACCCGGACAAACAATAATCGAGGCTGCATATAAAAATGGATTGCAAATACCCCACTTTTGCTGGCATCCTGAACTTTCGATTGCTGGCAACTGCCGTATGTGTTTGGTCGAAGTCGGCTTACCGAAGCGAACTCAAGACGGCAGTTATGAAATGGACGCCGAAGGTCACCCAAACGTAAATTATTTGCCTAAGTTGCAAATTGCTTGCGCTACGCCTGTTTCCGACGGCATGCACGTCCATACCAACAACGCCAAAGCCATTCATGCCCAAGAAGCCGTTATGGAGTTTTTACTTATAAACCATCCGCTCGATTGCCCTATATGCGACGAAGCCGGCGAATGCAAACTTCAAGAATACGCTTTCGAGCATTCAAAAGGCGAAAGCCGCTTCGAGGAAAATAAAGTACACAAAGATAAACGCGTACCGTGGGGCCCTTATGTGCTTTTCGATGCCGAACGCTGCATTTTATGCTCGCGATGCATTCGTTTTTCTAAAGAATATGCCAAGCAAGACGTTTTGACCTTTATGCAACGCGGCGACCACGTTACGATAAAACTTTTCGACGGTACACAGCTGGACAATAATTATTCGCTGAACGTAACGGATATTTGCCCCGTCGGCGCTTTGACCTCACGCGATTTCCGTTTCAAAACGCGCATCTGGGAAATGAGTTTCAACGACTCAGTTTGCAATGAATGCTCGCGTGGCTGCAATATTCAAATTGGCGTCCGCAATAATGAAATATTGCGAATTGATCCCAAAACTAATATGAAAGTAAACGAATATTGGATGTGCGACCACGGGCGTGTTGGATTTTATCCGAAAATCAATAACGAACGCGTTTTGGAGCCGTATATCAAAGCTAACGGGAAAATTAATCCCGCTTCGTGGGACGAAGCAATTGCTGCGGCAGCAGCGGAGCTTAAAAAATACAAGCCCGCTGAAATTATGTTCATTGGCTCGGGCAAATCATCGACCGAAAATAATTACATGTTAGCAAAATTTGCTAAAAATGTAATGAAATCTAACAATCTGGATTATTTCAAGAGACCTGATCCCGCTTTTGCCGATGACATTTTGCGTACAAGCGACCGCAACCCGAACTCGCTGGGCTGTTTGGAAGCGGGCGTAGTTCCTTCTGGCGGCAGCGTTACTTTGGATAATTTTATTGAAAATATAAATCAGGGACACATCAAAGCTGTCTATTTGATGGATGATGATTTGGACTTAAACGAGCAATTGCTAGCAGCTTTCGCGAAATTATCATTGCTTGTAGTGCATGCCTCAAACCATTCGCAATTGACTAACTTAGCTGATGTTACGTTTGCTTCCTCGACATTTGCCGAAAGCGATGGTACTTTTATCAATGTAAACAAACGGGTACAGCTTTTCACTCCCGCTTTGGTAACAAATGAGAATTTGCAGCGAATGGGGCTTAAGATGAGCCGCTTGGATAAATTCGGCGCAGTAAACGACCGCTGGACTAATAAGGAAATTCGCAATACACGTTCTGCATGGCGAGTTCTGACGGCACTCTCGAAGCAATTCGCGGTGAAGTTCGAGTTTATATATACTCCGGACGTTTTCGCCGACTTAGCGAAAAATAATTTGAAATTTAAAAATATGACATATCAAATGCTCGCTAAGCATCAAGGTGTGAATTTAGGTAAAGGCGACTCGCCCGACCCAGTGCAGCATAATTATGTTTCGCATTACAAAAAACCAAATTAATTTTTTCATTTAATATTTACTAACGAACGAAAAAACATAAGACAAGTGTATGGATAATTTAACATGGATAATTATAGAATCATTAATAAAAGCCGTTGTGATTTTGACGCTTGTCATGCTCGGAGCGGCTACTTCCGTGTATTTGGAGCGGAAGATATCAGCTGTAATTCAAGATAGAATCGGGCCCAATCGCGTTGGACCTTTCGGCATATTTCAGCCTTTCGCTGACGTTATAAAATTGCTGTTCAAAGAAGACATCGTGCCGAAGGTGTCGGATAAGTTTTTCCATGCCGTCGCCCCGATTATCTCGCTCGGCGTCGCAATTGCCGTTTATGCCGTAATTCCTTTCGGCAGCTATTTTGAGATTGACGGCACTCGCTACTACATGGGCTTGTCCCCCGACGTCAATATCGGCTTGCTGTTTATCTTGGCGATGACATCGGTCGGCGTATTCGGAATAGCTTTGGCAGGCTGGGCGTCGAACAACAAGTATTCGCTTTTGGGCGGTCTTCGCTCGGCAGCACAGATGATTTCTTATGAATTATCGATGGGCTTGTCGCTTATCGGAATTATTTTAATTTCTGGCTCGCTAAGCTTGAATGACATAGTTATCGACCAAGGCGGCTGGCGCTGGAACGTTTTTTTGCAGCCGATAGGATTTATAGTGTTTTTGGTTTCGTCTTTTGCCGAGACAAACCGCGCCCCTTTTGACTTACCAGAGGCTGAGCCAGAGCTGGTGGGCGGCTTCAATACTGAATATACCGGTATGAAATTCGGCATGTTCTTTTTGGCAGAATATGCCAATATGGCGACGGCTGCAGCGTTTATCTCGCTGTTGTACTTTGGCGGCTGGCAATTGCCTGTTTCGCCTGAAACGATTGGCTTGACACAAGGCTCGATAGCCCTCGTAGCCGTAGAATTTTTATTTTTCTTTTTGAAAATAGTCTTTTTTATAGTATTTTTCATTTGGGTAAGGTGGTCACTGCCGCGTTTTCGTTATGATCAATTAATGAATTTAGGCTGGAAAGTGCTTTTGCCCTTATCGCTTGCCAATGTAGTTTTGACCGCTATTGGCGTATATATTTTCAAATAATTTCCGAGTAATATAATAATGAATATAAAGCATAATATAGAATCAGAAAGAATGACATTTTGGGAAAGGATATATCTGCCCGAGATAGCTCGCGGGCTGGGATTGACTTTGCGGCGTGCCTTCCGCCCAAAAATGACACGACAATATCCCGAAGAAAGATGGGAGCCGCTTGGCTCTTATCGCGGACGCCCCGTTTTGGTCGAAGAAGACGGCAAAGAGCGTTGCGTAGCATGCGGGCTTTGCTCGCGAGTTTGCCCGTCATTGGCAATCGAAGTAAAAGCTGCCGAAACTGACAGAAATAAAGAGAGATTCCCCGAAATATTTGAAATAAATATGCTCCGTTGCATCTTCTGCGGCTATTGCGAGGAAGTTTGCCCAGAGGAAGCAATCGTAATGAGCAAAGACTACGAGCTGCTTTTCACAAGTCAAAGCGAAGCGATTATGACAAAAGAGCAACTGCTCGTCCCCGTCGCACAACTTCAAGACCGCTTAGAGTTTTTGAGATTGTATAAGTAGGCGTTGGGCGGAAAGTTTTCAGTTTTCAGTAAAGGCAATTCTTGTGTTTGGGCGAACGGCATTCGCCCAAAATATTGATATATTCAATGATTTCAGTAGGGGCGGGTTCTTGAGCCCGCCCTTACGCCCGCATAATTTCCCTACTCCGAAGGAGTTAAATCTCTATAACAAACAACGATATTATCTTCTTTTCTTTATTCACGGGGCTGCCCCGATAAGGTATATTTTTAGGTTTTATACATAACATTTTTGTTAAATGAACAATATAACTGAAAAAATAATACGAACCCCCCCTACCACCCTTTTAAAAGGGGGGGGACAATAACATGGAAATTTAATCTTGTAAGCTCTTATAATTCAAGTGCTTCTTTCTTCCCCTTTTGTAAGAGGGACCGGGGGGCGTTTAAAGATGTAAGTATCATCACAAGGTTA
>JBBRJR010000020.1:0-17653 GCA_038218865.1 Kapaibacterium sp. (SeqCode)
AGCCGGATCCAGAAATTATTGCTCTCGCCGAAGAACAATTGAAATTGCCACGCACGACTGAATCCCCGCTCGTTCTTGCCGAACGCGAGGAGAAAAAATCTATACGCTATTGGAAAGAACAACTTGAAAAAGAAAATATTCCTACGACTGAAGAAAATATATTTATTGCTGTTTCTTGCCAAACCAAAGGTATTTCCTTCTTAAAAGGCGATGCCAAAGTAAACGTAAGAAAAATTTCTGATGATTTGAAAAAAGCAGAAGTGCCTAAACAGGAAGCTCTTGCACCACAGGTGCAAGCGCCACAAGTGCAAGCGCCACAAGTGCAGGTTCAGCAAGTGCAGGTTCAAAACGGTGGTCAGATGCCAGCTTATCAGCCACATTACAATCAGCCGTCAAGGCGTTTGGCTTATAATTTCGGCGCTCCGGAAATATCAAATTTGCCGTTTATCAGCAATTACAAAATTAGCTTGGAGGGTCAATCCTTCAACGTGCAAGTGCAAAGCTTGAATTAGAATTTATTAGTATGATAAACTTTTTTGGGACATAGATAAACAAGTTCTTTCATACGTTTTACAAGCCTTTTGATTTGGGAAGATCAAAAGGCTTTTTTTTATTTGGTTTCTCTTTGGGTTTTACTTTCTCTTGGGGTTTCTCTTTCTCTTTGGCTTTCTCCTTGGCTTTGGTGAACAACGCGTTGTGGGAAAGGTATGGTTATATTGTTTTCTTTTAGCAGGTTAAAAATTCTAACTCGGATTTCACTTTTTATATTTTCTACTCGGAACACCTCGTTCGACCAAAATATTATCGAAAAATCGAGAGAAGACTCGCCGAAATTTTCAAATCGTACGAAAGGTGCCGGTTCGTTCAATATTCCTGTTTGTGGCTCTACTGCTCGCTTTAAGATTTCCATAACTAAAAGTACGTCCGAAGAATAATCCACTCCCACTTTCACATCAAACCGGGATGTTATATCGCTGTGAGTCCAGTTTATCACCTGATTGCGTGTCAAATCCGAATTTGGCACAATGATATATTTATCGTCGCGGGTTAGGACTCGTGTTGTGCGCAAATTTATTTGCTGAACTTGGCAAACCAGTCCATTGATGTCTATTATGTCATTCACTTTTATCGATGAATCTATCAAAAGTATTATTCCTGATATGAAATCAGAAAATAAATTTTGCAGTCCTAAGCCCACGCCGACCAACAAAGCAGCCGAGCCAGTCAGCAATACAGTTAGATTAAAACCGAGTATTTGCAGGAAAATTACTGAGGCTATTACTAAAATGATATATTTTATTAAGCTATAAATCGAAAACTTTTTAGCTATATCGAAGATATGGGTTTTAAAAATTGTTTTTTTTATAAAATACAATACGGTAAAAACAATAACAGTAAATCCGACAATATTCAGAATAGTAGTAATTGTCATACTAAAAGTAGAAAGTTCAAACAATTTATAATTTAACAAATCTTTCATAGCTGCTTTTTTTTGTTAGAACAAATATAATATTTTTTTTAGGAATGATTATTTCAATATACCGCTTTTCACACGACCGCCTTTTTTCATTGGGTCGCCGGAATAGCCTAAAGCTTCCCAATCCATTCTCTTACCTTTGTTATGGCAGTCGTTGCATTTCAGCGCATTATCTTTTGGCAAAACCCCGTGATTTTGTGACCACCACATAATTGTTTCTATAAACCCTACTTCGCCGGAGAATGCTAAACCTGCTTCTTTCATGCCAATTTCCGATGCTTTCACCCAATCAAAGGTTTTCCAAAAACCATCCTCGCCAAATAATTTTGGTATTATGATAATATTGTTTACTTTGTCGTATGGTTGCCTTGCTATCATTTTTTTGAAAGGAGCAATTTTCGAGTTTTTATCGGCTATAGAACCGTTGATTTCATTAAGGTTGACAGGATAGCTTGGGTCGATTTTGTCGCCCGGGAAATAATAGTTAGCAGAGCCGTTAAACCACTGGTAATCAGGTACTACATTAGATTCCCATCTGAAATCGCCTTTCAATTTCGAATAAATATATTTACCATCGGCGTCTTTTTGGTCTTCTTTTTGCCCTGCTGTGGACCAGTCCCAATATGTTTTAGTTGGCATATTTTTGCCAATTAAAGGAATATGACAGGTTTCGCAAGCTATAGAATTTGTGTGTTTTTCTAAAATTGAATTTTTATGAACTTTTCCTTTATCGCTATTATGGCAATTTTCACAAGAAATATGATTTGAACCGGAAGCGAGCGAACCATGGCTTGCACCCTTGATTTTATGATTTTCGGCAGTATGGCAAGTAGTGCAATCGAAGCCTTTTCCGCCTATATGGACATCTACATTTTTATCTTTTTTGAGAAGTGCAGGGTCCAAGTCGCCGTGCTTTACAGCTTCGCCGCCCCCACCATTGAAATGGCAAACACCACAATTTTCTACACGCGGTTTGCCCACGCTTTGAGCTACTTTCAATAAATCCACGCTCGGGTCAGGCATGCCGGCTCCAGTTGGAGATTTCACGTAAGTACTGGAATTATCGTGGCAAACCAAACAATCTACATTTTCTTTTTGTGTAAAATCGAAGTTTTTGTCTTTCCAACCGTATCCGGCATGGCAACTCGTGCATCGTGGATAGTTGGATTCTATCGCTATGCAGAAATTATTGATAATATTCTTTTTTCCAAACTTAACATTACTGTGGCCTGGCATATCAATTTCCTCGCCTTCCCAATTCCAATGTCGCGTTTTCATGAAATCAACTGCGGCTTCATCATGGCATTCTAAGCATGCTTTAGTAACGTCTTGTGGCGTGGCAAACTGTTCGGTAAAATAACTAAAGTGATCGTGCGATTCGGATTTCTCTTTCATTAATGACAAAAGTGGCAGGGCAGTAATGATTAATAAAATGAGTAATTTAAATTTCATAACGACACCAATACTAATTAATTCAACATATTTGTTCTTGAGTAAGATAACGTTTTAAATTAACTAATTCTTGCATTATTTCCTAATTTTATTTTAATTATTTAAAATAAATTAATCATTTGCACTTAATTTGATTTCTTTAAAAAAAATTGAAAATCGCGTTTTAAATGGAAACCACTTATATTAAAGCACTAGTTATAATTGAAACGGCACTCATTATGCTGACTGAGCGAAGACGAAGACAGCCGTAAAGGCAAAAAGTTATTTTAGGCAAGGAATGCCGTGCCCCTACGGGAATCATCGCGGCTAGATATTTTAGCCACCGCATGCCGTGCCACTACAATGCCTCCCAGCTGGTCGCACAAATTAAGCAGGGGCAAATTCAAATGAATTTGCCCCTGCTATTTGTATAATTTTTTCGGAGTTCAGTTAAAAAAAGAACAAATCATACAAAATTATTCAGCGTAAGTCTATCTAACAACGGTATTTATCACAAATTCAGGCGGATCTTGTATCGTTTTTTTTACTGCGCAAAGATTAGCGGACGAAATAAGAGCGCTGTGATATTTTTCAGGGAACGAAGCAGGAATGTGTATATCCAAAGTGATCTTTCCGATTTTTTGCTTGACTGGGTCATAAACCATGTTTTGCTCAATTTCTATGCCTTCGGACGATAGCCCGCGACTGTCGCAAAAGCCTTTGACATAGATGCCGGCGCATGTGCCGAGCGACGCCAAGAACAATTCAAATGGCGCTGGCGCTGTGCCATCGCCGCCACCTTGCTGGGGTTGATCTGTATATATCGTAAAATTTCCCAACTCAGCATTTACTTTCTTGTTTCCGCCAAATACTATTTTCATTTTTTAACTCCAATTACATTTAAAAATTCAATTCTATATTGCCGTACATTCATATAGTCGAATTAATCATTTAATTAGTTTATTTAATTTAAATTTTTTATATTTTCATTTTATTTTTTATTAAATTGTAATATTATAAACTTAAATTTTCCTTAAAAAAATGGCACTACCTCAAAAATGGAATCGCATCGACATACTTAAGCTATCGCTAAGCAAGGGACTGTCTTATTCCCTACAAAAGAAAACTATCGAAAGGTTTGAGAATTTCAATGATTTAATGCTACACATGCCTCTGGAGTTAGCTTCTAAATTGCTACCGCAAGAGTTATTCACAAACAAAAATTCTGATGTTTTTTTGGAGCAATTAGAACTTTTAGAAAAAAATGAAATTAGTTTCGTAACGTTTTGGGATGATGATTACCCGTCGAATCTAAAACGGATCGAGCAAGCACCTATAATTTTATACTACAAAGGTACGCTCGCGAATCAAAATCGAGAGAATATATCAATCGTCGGCACGAGACATTGCTCATTCTATGGCAAAATGGTAGCAGAAAATTTCGTGGCCGATTTCGTGCGTAACGGCATTACAATCGTTTCAGGCATGGCGTATGGCATAGACACTATCGCCCACAGATCAGCTGTCAAATCTGGCGGCATTACTTATGCCGTAATTGCATCTGGAATAGACAATATCTCATCGCAAATTGCAGAAAAAACCGCCCAAGAGATTATTGATTCAGGCGGAGCAATTATTTCCGAATACAAATGCGGCACTGTTGCTCGTCCCGGAAACTTTCCGCAGCGAAATAGAATCATAAGCGGTATGTCAATTGCAACGGTGGTCATCGAAAGCGATATCAAAGGCGGCTCGCTGATTACCGCACGCTTTGCTTTAGACCAAAACCGCGAAGTTTTCGCAGTGCCAGGGCAGATTAATTCTCAAAAAAGCGCCGGCTGCAACAAGCTAATCCACAGCAATTCCGCAGGAGTAGCCCTGTCAGTGCAGCAGATACTCAAAGATTTAGGGATTTTGAGCGATACGGCAGCTAATGAAAAAAAGAGTGAAATTAAATTTTTTAAAAAAGAGGACAAGCTACTCTTTGATGTTTTAAGCCATGAACCGCAACACATCGACACCTTGACTGAACTTGCCAATATGGAAATATCGGAAATATTGGTTAAATTACTCGATTTTGAATTCAAAGGCTACGTCCGGCAATTGCCCGGTAAATATTATATGAAAAACTAAAGGAATAATAACATGGATTTTGATGCAATTTATAATGAATACCGCGATAAAGTCGAATGTAGATTAAAAGAAATAATTGAAATAAAAGAGCCAAAACTAATTTACGAGCCTTTTTCTTACTTTATGGAAGAAGGCGGAAAGCGAATTCGCCCCGTACTTACTATGTTTGCAGCAGAAGCTGTTTCTGGCAAACCTATCGATGCTTTGGACTCTGGCTGTGCTATAGAAATTTTGCATAATTTCACTTTGGTGCATGATGATATAATGGACAAATCCGATATGCGGCGTGGCAAGCTGACCGTTCACAAAAAATGGGATGAGCCTGTTGCGATTATTACTGGCGACGCTATGATAGGCATAGCATATAGCATTTTGCCACAGCATGAGCGTTACTACGAAATATCTCAAGCATTTAGTCGCGGTTTGGTAGAAGTTTGCGAAGGGCAGGTTTGGGATATGCAATTCAACGAAAGAAAGGACGTTACGCTCGAAGAATATCTTTTGATGATAGACAAAAAAACAGCGAAACTTCTCGAAACTTGTACTGTCGTTGGCGGGCATTATGGCTTGGCAACGCCTGACGAAATACTCGCACTAAAAAACTATGCAAATTATTTAGGGCTGGCTTTTCAAATCCAAGACGACATGTTAGACATGATTGCCGATGAAAAGAAATTAGGGAAAAAAGTCGGGCTGGACATCCAAGAAGGCAAAAAAACGTTTTTAATTATTAAAGCAAATTCTTTAGCAAAAGAAGCCGGCGACAAACAGCTTTTGGATTTATATTTTGTAAGCAATGGGCTGGGCGGCGATTATGTAGAGAAATTCCGCGAAATGTTTTCGCGGCTGGGCGTATTCGAGATAGCCCAAAATGAGGTGGACAGACTTTTCAGCGAAGCCAAAAGTTCGCTCAGCGCAATCAGAGACAACCGTGGCAAAGCGTTACTAGAGGGATTAGTCGATAAACTAAACAACAGAGCATTTTAAGGATTGTTGGTTAAGTTTAATTCATATGTCGAGGCTGTCTCATAGGGTAAAAAAAGTGTTTTTAAGATAGGTACGACTTATGAATTCACGCTGCGATGATACATACATCTTTAAACACCCCCTGCCGCCTATTAAAAGAAGGGGAGAAAGAAACGGTTACATTACAATGACTTGCGGTATTTTTTCTTTAAGTTCTTCTTTCCCCCTTTTTTAAAAGGGGGTTTGGGGGATTACTTCTTAAAATCTCGATTATTTCATATTCTTAACTGAATTGTACACTCAAAAACACAGAAAAGATACTTATCGAGGTGGGAATTTATGCCTTTGCAAGTAACTGAAAGACAATGGACTCCCGCGTGCGCTGGAAAGACAAAACATAATGCACATGTCATTTCCACGAATACTAATGTCATTCCGGCGTGCGCGGGAAAGACAGAATATCGCTTATTATTATTCAACCGTTTTTAAGCAATACTACGAAAATAATTACACGGCTTAAATCAGCCGCAGACGACATTGGCGCAAAAAAACGAAAAAACCTGATTCATAGAATCAGGTTTTTTGCGGAGGAAGAGGGACTCGAACCCCCACAGGGTTACCCCCGGCGGTTTTCAAGACCGCTGCAATACCATTATGCGATTCCTCCGTGTTCTCTCGCTGTTTGGTATTTTGAGAATGCAAAATTCCGAAAAAAAAACTATAAAACCAAATTTTATTTTACTGGGACTCTGTTTTTTGTTTTCTTTATTTTGATATTATTACCTGTTTCATCTGCCAGTATGATAATATTATTCAGGTAATTGCTTTCTATATCAAGTGTTTGACGGAGCAGTTCGTTGTTAGTTTCGGCATCCGTTATTTCGATGGTGGCTAAGCCTGAAGCCATAGAATTTATCACTGTAAACGCTCTGGTTTTTAATTCAATCGCCGCTCTGTTCATGATTTTCACGTTTATCGTTTTTTGCGAGGAAATCAAATTTATAATTCTAAAATATCCTTCACCAGCATTTAACGGGAAAAGAGAATCCCGCATGGATGCAAGTCTTGCCCGCGTGTTCGTGCCATATAGAACAAATGTATATGGGATATTTTTATCAAGGGTTATCAAGCCATTGAATATTGGTGAATTTGACGAATCGGTGATTTGTATGAAATTGCTGCTGGCATAAGTTTTTTTGTAATCAAAAAATTCAAGCGAATTAGTAATATTTTCAAATAAACTCAGTGAATTACTACTTAAATTAACTTTGCTATCGTCGCTTAAGCAATTTGTGAACACAATATCGCTGGATTCCGACGGCAATATTTTTTTTGGAGTGTCCAAACTCGTAACGCATTCGCAAGCAGTAACAAAGCACAAACACAAAAATAGTGCCGACGCAGAGATGATTTTCATCACTTTGATATTTTTGTTAATTACCATAATTTTTGTAAGTATTCCGCAAAATATTTTTTAAGAAAACAATATATTCTAGTTCAAAATTATTTTTTATATTGATCAACAGTCCGATGATTTACTATTATTCGCAGTTTTGAGGCTGCCCCGATAAGTAAAATGATGTCTTTAAAGGCACTCACGTATGTTAAAATAATACAGTTATGATACATACATTTTCAAACACCCCCGTCCCCCTCTTACAAGAAGGGGAGAAAGAAACAATAGTAATGTAAGTACTTACGATACTCAATGTGTCAAGTTCTTGTCCAGACTGTCTAATAAGTCGAAATCCGAGCCGTTTTGTCATTCCCGCGAAAGCGGGAAACCATTGTTTTGAGAGTAAGAATAGATTCCCACTTTCGAGAGAATGACATGAGTATTCACGGGAAGACAAGTAAATTCGACTCCATCAACAGCCACTAACTTAAGCAGCACTGCCCGCAAACTTAAAAGCCATAGCTTAAACTGCCGCTTAATCCTGAAAAATATGTTGTATAGAGCGAGTTTTCGACATTATAGACCAAAGCGCCGTAAGAATATCCGGCTTCGGCTGATATATTGTTGAAAATTTTAATGCGTGCGCCTAAATTCACTTTTGCCACAGGACCGATAGATGTGCCACCAAAATTTACTTTTGCAAATGGCAAAAAATATTCATTTACTGGGTATGTAAATCTATAGTATGGACTCGCCGAGACGAGGAATGGCTCTTGCAACTGCTGGACAACTTGTCCGTCGATGGTTCGATAAAACTTTTGTCCATATTTTTCTTGACTAATTTCTAAGCCGAATGAATGATATTTCGATAAATTGTACTGCGCGGCAATCCCAAATTCTTTCAGAATGTTATTAGATGAATTTTGTACTCCAACGTCCGATGAGCCTGAAAAACCATTTGTAATTATGATGAATTCATAAGCATATTCGGCTTGGGCTTGCATGCCATCTAAATCAAAACTACTTAAGGTGGCCCCCGGAAACTCGCGGAAGGATTTTCTATTAGCAGCATACGTGTTTTCGTTGGTGCCAAAAAGCGAAGACTGACGCCCTGCGAAGCCAGCATGAGAAAGCTCAATTCGAGAGAGATTGTTTGTATGTAAAGTAATACTTTCATTATTATCAGATAGAATATCATTAGAAGAACTGTAATTATTGCTGCGCGCGAGTTCATTCATATTTGTTGCGATTCGTTTAGATTGTCTTGAGTTTACAGGATTATTCCCAGCTAATTTATTTGAATTATTTCTGTTTTTCTTAGAATTTTCTTGGTAATTATTTTTAGAATCTGCATAATTACCGTCGCTGCCAATATTTTTTCCATCATAATAAAGATTGCCAAATTCAGAATTATCATCAATCTCGGCGGCGACTATGCCGTTATTATACATCAAAGCGGAGCTTTCGCTCTCGAAAGATTGCGAAAATGGAATGTTTTTTGGCAGATTATAATGATTTTCATTTCCTGCAATTTGGCTGTTATATTGTTTTGAATTATAGTTCGTGTAAACATTAAACAGCGCAATCGAAACTAAAGATGTAAGCAAAAGCAGAAGTGCCAACAATGCCAGATTTTTGTATTTACGCAATGGCACGGGCGAGATAGCAGGCTCAGGGGCAGCAAAGCCTAATTGCGTAAATATGCTGTTGGACAAATCAGCCGGCGGAGCCAAAGAATTCATATCCATTGCAGCGATAGAATTAATTTTCATCTGCTTAGCAAATTCCTCGCGAGCATGGCTGTCGTTTGCCAGCTGAGCAAAGAGCATTTCTTCCTCAATTTCTGGCAACCCCTCATCGAGGTAACTATGTATTAAATATGGTATTGACATAACTATTTATCTATTAATTATTTAACTTCTTGCATATAAGTATTGTATATCTCTTTTATTTTTTCTTTTGCTCGCCAAACCCTGTTTCGAACCGAACCGGCTGTTGTGCCGAGCAAATCGGCTATTTCTTCATACTCCATCGATTGATATACCCGAAGTATAAAAGCTTCTCTCAATTGACTTTCAAGCAAGCCGAGCGCATAAGCCAAAATTTCCATTGATTCTTTTTCTTCGAAGCCTGAATCATTTGCAAACACATGATAATCTTTAAGTTCTACATTTTTCCTGTGGCTTATTTGAAAATTTATCGATATATTATGTGCTATTTTAAATAATAGCGGCGAAATATTTGTAACCTCTTTTTCATCTTTTGCCTGATTAAAAAAAGCAATAAATGTTTCTTGAAATACATCGGCGGCATCGGTTGAATTTCCGGTAAGCCGGGCGCAATAAGCGTAAATACGATGCGAATAACGCGCATACAACTCAGAAAAAGCCAGCTCTTGATAGGGCTTTTCAAAGCTCATCATCTCGTAGAGCTTTGCATCGGAGTATTTACTGTAGTCTTTCATTTATTTATTTTTTACTAGTACTCTATCATTTGTATTTAATTTCTTAAAGTTTTTAATATGCTTTTAATAGTCTGTTAATTTGCTAATAATCGCAGTTTTTAAGCAGTTTCATAAGGCAAAAAATGCGTTTTATAACATTCACAATTAGTGAAACGACAATCTAATGGCACTTACTTTTTCAAACACCCCCCGGCTCCCTCTTACAAGAGCGGGCTAGGGGGTGTTAATAAAAAAGTTGAAGTTTTGTGAATTACTATACATAATTGTAATGTCCAACACACATTCTTTAACCTTATCGGGGCAGCCTTAAGTAAATTCAACTTAATCAATAGTTTGTTACTATCTAAATCTATATCTTTCATTTATTTAGTTTTCTGCCCCAAAATCCTTTGTATGCATTGTTTCCCAATACAATCTGCTTTTTCACAGTTACCGTGCCGTTTATGTTTTGAATTTCAGCTAAAATCAATGTAGATAAATTTCCAAAGCCGTCTTCGCTGAAAAATTTATTAAATATAATTTTATCGCCGTTAATATTCCATTTGTAATAATAATCTTGAGAAGCATTGTCGTTATCAAATAAAATTGAATATTTATCATCGCTTAAATATTTTATCCATACTTGTCCGACAGAGTCAGTGAAAATCAAAAAATTGAAATCTGGCGAAACTGCCCCGCTGACGGGCGAAAATTGAGATAAATCATATTGCTGGTCTTCTTGAGAAATACCGACAACCTCAAAAATATTTTTATCTTCATCGGTCAATAAAAATGAAGCCTTGTCGCCCGCCAAATTCCAATTTATATCCAGTCCTTGTACGTTTTCTTTGATAAAATCAGGAAAACTTTTCTCGACGATAGCTAGATCGGGTGCAGCAGTGGAAATAATCTTAAATTTCAGCAAATTGTCCACTTTTGAGCTTTCAAAAAAAGCTAACATATCCCCGTTTGGTGAAAACGCCGGCATAGTGTTTTCAAAAAGTTCCGTGCTGATTTTATCAATATAAGACGAGCCGTCGCTTTTGCTTACCCAAAGGAAAAGCTGCTTTCTGCCGCCGTTGAAGGCAATTTTTTTGCCGTCTGGCGAAAGTATAGGCTGCGCCACGTTGTACTCGTTATTATCTTGGTCAATCAACATACTATCTGCCGTTCCTAATAAATTTTTTAGGTAAATTATATTCTTTCCCAATGTTTGGTCAAATCTCAAAAAAACAATTCTCCCGTCTCTGCTCGGAGCGGAAAATAAAATAGCGTTCTCAGCGAGCAGTTCGAAATTCCTGCCACTGGAATTAATGCTGTAAATCGCTGGAGTAAAGCTGTTCAAAGGATATAAGCTGAAAAATAATCTATCCTCGAAATTATTACTGCCCGTGCCTAAGGGCGAATCACATGTATTGCATCCAGTCAAAGAACTAAAAGTTGCGGCAACAAATAAAGCTAATATGCTAATCTTGAATATTTGTAATATTTTATTGCTTTGCTGCATCTCTTTTACCACTAAGACAAGTGAAACTTCATTTTGTCTCATATTTTTTTTGAATAATTAAAATTAAAGTATTGCGCGACTGTAAGTTTATTGAAAACCAACTGTTTAAACGAGAAAGAAATTATCATGTTTTTTGCGTGCTACTTAAACGGAATAAATTGTAATTATATTTGTTCATCTAATATTAATTTTCAGTTTAGACGATTTGCTAATTATTTATTACCACGAATAAGTATAGCTAAAAATTGGAATGCTTGCCGAGTAAAAATAATTATTCGGAACGACCGGCAAGACAATATTTGCAGGGGCAGAACTGTTGCTTTGCTGGTAAAAGGAATCGCCTGTACCCGCGGCATTATCTGCGTCTTTTTTCTCTCTTGAGTCATTTGCGTGCAGCAGAGCGAGGCTGCTCAAAGTACCGATAGCTGCGCCGCCGACAACATCGCTCAGCCAATGCTTATCTTTGTAAATCCGGGCGTAAGCTGTCGAAAGGGCAAGTGTGTAAAAAACTGGATATGCCCACACCGAGCCTGCCCTATCCGCGAAAACCGTCGCCAAAGCAAAGGCAACGGTGGTATGTCCCGAAGGAAACGACATGAATTTATCAACTTTAACATTAAACATTTTAAAATGCCGAGTGCCCAAATTATTATATGGGCGGGCGCGACCGACAATCATTTTGATAGAAGTAGTAATAACGCCCGACAAAAGTATGGACTCATAGCTTATCCTGCCAACGTCGCGCAATTCCTTTGAATCAATAGCCAAGCCTGCGGCGTACAGAGCGCCGGGCAAAATCGCAGCGGCTAATAGCTCTCCGCCGTTATTGGAAATGTCAGTTATATTCTGCCAAGTGCGAGTTTGATTCCGGCGTGCGAAATCCCGAACAGCATCGTCTTGCGTTGTGGCTAAGAGAGTGGCTGCTGTGGCGCCCAGCGGCAAATAAAAATCATTGAACCGCAACTTTGAATAAGATCCAAAAAGCTCCCCGAAATCGCCGTACGCGGCTTTGCAGTCATTCCAAATAACTTTTGCTGGGTCTTTGGCTTGTCCGGCAAAGGCGCCGGATATTAATATTATAAAAGTAATAATAATTTTTCTCATTTTTGCATAACGTCCAATAAATTGCTATTTTTGTTTGTGATTAAATTACAAATTTTTTCGGAATATAAGTATATGAAAAGTTTAAAATCATTAATTGATTGCCTGAAAAATAAAACTTTTATAAATTATTTTGACCAAGACATAGAAAGCGTAGCGTACGACTCACGCAAGTGCGGGCAAAACACTCTGTTTGTGGCTATCGAAGGCTCTAATTTTGATGGGCATGATTTCATCGACAGCGTAATTGAAAAAGGCACAACTGCTATAATCTGCGAAAAATTGCCAAGAGCCGCCGAGCTGGATGCAAACCCTACTGCGGGGAAATACTCGCGAGTAACTTTTATAATTGTTCCGTCCTCCCGCGAAGCTCTGGCAGAGGTTTCGCACGCATGGTTTGATTATCCTGCCAAAAGCATGAAATTCATCGGCGTTACTGGCACTAATGGCAAAACAACTACGACGTTTTTAATTTCTCATATTTTAGAAAGTCTCGGACTAAATACGGCGATTTTGGGGACAACGGGAATTTATTTCGCCGGCAAAAAAAAGGAAGCAACTCACACTACGCCTGAATCCTACGAGCTTTGCCAATTATTTCTTGAATTGAAAAAAGAAGCCGTCGAATATGTGATCATGGAAGTTTCGTCTCATTCGTTGGAGCAAAAAAGAGTGCACGGCATTGATTTCGATCTCGCTATATTTACAAATTTGACACACGAACATTTGGATTATCACAAAACAATAGAAAACTACGCAGCTGCGAAGAAATTACTTTTCTATAATCTAAAACCCACAAGCACGGCTATAGTCAATGGCGACGACGCCTTTTCGGATTACATGCTGAATGGCACGCCCGCTGAAATAAAAATAACCGTCGGCAGGCAAAAGGATAATATTTTTCAAATTATAGAGGAAAAAATTACGCTCGAAGGTAATTATTTTGCTTTGCAATTTGAAGACAAAGACTATAAATTTGAAACCAAGCTTTTGGGAAAATTCAATGTCGATAACGCCGCTATGGCTGCAGCAGCCGGCTTCGCTTTGGGTGTGTCGCTTGAAGCCTCTGCCAAGTCCCTCGAAGAGGCAAACGGCGCAGAAGGGCGAATGACTGCTGTTTATTTGGAAACCGGAGCAATTGGCATAATTGATTACTCCCACACTCCCGACGCTCTCGAAAAAGCCTTGAAAACCTGCCGCGAGATACTGATTAGCAATAAGCATAAAGACTCGAAACTGATTTGCGTATTTGGCTGCGGTGGCGATCGCGACAAGACTAAGCGTCCCATTATGGGCAACATCTCCTCACGGTTCGCCGATTTGACAATTGTAACAGATGACAACCCGCGAACCGAGCCTCGCGAGGAAATTCGCAAAGATATTTTAGCCGGCATAGAACCTGAGCTTTTAGATTGCGTTTTGGAAATTCCCGACCGAGGAAAAGCAATACAAAAAGCTGGAAGCTTGGCAAAAGAAAATGATATTATATTAGTTGCCGGCAAAGGACACGAAAAGTATCAGATATTGGGAACCGAAAAAACACGCTTCGATGATTACGAAGTACTTGCAAATGTAAAGTAAATGATTTTTCAGAGAATAATGAACAAATAAAATAATTTGGCTTTTGATACGCAAAGATATTTTGAAAAGTTTATTTATTTTCATAAATTAACTATGTAACTAAAAGGATTTATATATGAAACCACTCAAAATAGTATTTTTGTGGCATCAGCATCAGCCGTATTATAAAAGGGACAATGAGTTTATACTGCCATGGGTCAGATTGCATGGAGTAAAAGATTATTTCGATTTGCCACGCCTAATGAAAGACCATGCGGGCATAAAGCAGACGATTAATTTAGCGCCCTCGCTGATGTTACAAATTGATGAATATACGAGCGGAAAAGTTAAAGACCGCATTCAAATATTGAGTGAAATAGATGCTGCCGAGCTTACTTTCGGGCAGAAAGAAGAAATACTTACAAAATTTTTTGTTTGCAATACTGACCACTTAATTAAACCATATTCAAGATTCTATCAGCTTTTTAAAAAAGCGCGCAAAAGTCGGAACGACGTAAAATCCTTTGCCGAACAAGATTTTCGCGATTTGCAGGTATGGTACAATTTAGCTTGGATTGGCGAATATTCTCGTCGTCAAGACCGAATAGCTTCTCTTTTTGTGAAAAATAATAACTTCACAGAAGAAGATAAAATGTTCGTGTTGGACTATCACATCGAAATACTGCAAAAGATAGCACCGATAATGAAAGAGCTGAGCCAGAGCGGGCAAATAGAAATTTCCTTTTCGCCTGAATATCATCCAATCATGCCGATTTTGATAGACCACCACTCGGCTCAAGAAGCTATGCCCAATTTGGATTTGACGGGCTTACTCTTTAAATATCCTGAAGACGCCAAAGCACAAATTGACAACGGTTTGAAGATTTATAGCGATATATTCGGGAAAAGCCCACAAGGTGTCTGGCCCAGCGAGGGATCGATTTCAGACGGTACTTTGGACATGCTCGCAGAAACTGGACTTCTTTGGACTGCCACAGACGAGCAAGTGCTGAGCGAAACCGTGGGTAAAGAATATTTCGACTTGATGAAATACTTTCCTCATAAATATCAGAAAGGCGATAAAAAAATAAAAATACTTTTCAGAGATCATTATTTGTCGGATAGGATTGGTTTCGTTTATTCAAATTGGGATTCCAAACAAGCGGCAGATGAATTCTGTGGCAATTTAGAAAGAATTCGCGATGAGATAATTGGGATTTATTCCGAAGCGGCTTTGGATTACGCTGCTGTTACTATTATTTTGGATGGCGAGAACTGCTGGGAGTTTTACGGCGAAAACGGCGTGCCATTTCTAAACAATCTGTTCAACAATTTATCTCAAAACGAAAAATTCAAAACTGTTACCTCGAGCGAGGCAGTAGAGCCGTTTAGCAACGAATATTCAGGTACGTTCAACCATTTACAAGCCGGTTCGTGGATTAATGCGAATTTCAGCATTTGGATAGGTCATCAGCATGATATTATCGCTTGGAAAATGCTTGCCAAAGTCCGCAATGAGGTGGAAATCCGTAGTTCCGGCTTGCCGGCGGAATTGCTTAACGAAATAATGAAAGAAATATACATTGCCGAAGGCTCAGATTGGTTCTGGTGGTACGGACCCGAGCATCATGCCGAAAACAAACAGGATTTCGATATTTTGTTTCGCTACCATATCCAAAGAGTGTATGAACTATTGGGAATGGAAACGCCCGTCGATGTGTTTATCCCTATCGGCGCTAACGAAGATTTCAAAAAATTCGAGCCTGCGCGAAATAAGGTAAGCCCTTTTGCGAATGGTATCATTAAAGAAGAGCCTCAATGGGTTGGCGCAGCTATATTCAATACCTCGGGCGGCATGTCCACTATGCACCAAATCGGGGAATTAGTCTCTACTCTATTCGTTGGCAATGATGATGAACATTTATTCTTTCGCTTTAATTTTTATAAGTTATTCGGACAGGAAGACAGCCTATATTTATCACTGAACGATGTGTTTTCTATAAGTATTTACACCGGCGGAGTAGAAATAATGCAATCAGCTGACAATTTCGATTTAGCTAAATATTCATTGAAAGAGACCTGCGACTTATCAATAAAAATAAGGCACGGGGATAAACATCCAATTAAATTAAAGCTAAAAACCGTTTCTAACAACAATGTCATCGACTATACCGAAGAAGAACAGATATTATATTATTGTGTGTAGTGGGCTTCGTGCGCTGGGCTTTAGGTTTAGGTTAGAAGCAAATAATATTTCCAATTAAGCCTAATGCCCAACACCTTCTTAATCAGAAAAATCAGGTTAATCAGTGGCTTAAGAAAATGTTTTTAAACGATAGCTAATTAAATAACAACGGTTTACTTCAAATACTTGCTGTACCAATCTTTACTTGATACGAAGTTTCTGTGCTTTAAATACTTACCATTTTTGAAAACAAAAGTGTAGTACCAATCGCTATCTTTAAAATTTAAAATATTTACTAATTTTGTACTTTTTTTAGCAATTATTATGTCTTTACCAAAGGCTTCGTAAAGTTTATCTTTGGGAAGATTAGATAAAAATATTAATTTACACTTGTTTGTTTTAACAAATTCCGAAATTTCTCTTTTGCCATCGACGGCCCCAATATTGCAAACAGCACACTCGTCATTAATATTGTATACAATGATTAAAGTATCTTTAAAATCAGCTATGCTAATTTCCTGCCCATCTATCTCTAAAGAAAAGTCATCGATGCTTTGAAAATAATCATTACCAACTGAGTATTTAATTTTTATATCCTCTTCACTTATTTGCTTTAAATTGGTTTTCTGCCTGACCGCATTGTATTTTTTAAAATATTCTGGAAATCTTTCATCATTAATTTCAAGCAGCTTGCTTAAATAATATTCAGAGTTTTCTAAATTATCTTCAATTGTGAATTCTATCAATTTTACTAACATAGTCCCTGTTAGATATGTATATGAAAAGTTTCTATTATTATAAACACGAGAAGCAAGTTCAATGGCCTCTGATTTTTTGTTATTGTGGAAAAGAATTTCCGCTTTTTTTAATAGATAAGAATTTACTCTGTTTTCTCCGAAATCGAAACATATATAGTCACTCGTATCCTTACTCACTGCAAAATTTGAAAACCTCTTTTGGTATATTATTGCTTTATCCATGATATTATCGCACTTGTCCCAATCTTTGTGAAGTTCATAAAAATAAAACAAGGCGTCGTAATATGTTGTAAAATACAAAAAGCTCTTTAATATATTTGCATTTTCGTTGATTATTAATTGATTATATGCCAAATCTACTAACGGGGATAATTTTATTATATCTCTATTTAAAAGTTTATTAAAATGTAATGTTCTTATAAGGTTTTTAGTTAAAATTGGATTTTTGGAAATTAATGTTAGGTCTGATAATGTAGATAGAATATTTTGTATTTGGACTTGCGTAGGCTGTTTCATAAATTTGCTGTGTTTAAAAAATACCGGAAATTCACTTAACATGTCTATATGCTCAGGCTCTAATATTACGTGGTCATTTTCAATATAATTTTTAACAATCATCAGGCAATTTGCAGAACTATCATAATTCCCTATAAGTTGATAGGTATTTGCTAATGTAATTAAAATATTTAAACGAGT
>JBBRJR010000021.1:0-17566 GCA_038218865.1 Kapaibacterium sp. (SeqCode)
TTATCTAAATAATATTTTTTTTAATTGTTTATTTGTAAAAAATATTTTAAATTGTTAGTATTAAAATTTGTTTTTGATTTTTTATAAGTGAAGGAATGGAATGACAATAGAAGAATTTATAAGAGATTTTAAAATTATTAACGATCAGTTCCAATGGTTGAAATCCCAAATAATATAATCCTAACAATTAACATATTTCTTACTGAATTGAGAGAGAATAATATTGATATAGAAATATCTGTATTGTTTGGCTCTTATACAAAAGGGTCTTACAGTGAATTTTGAGTAGTTACGACGATCCACCGCGCAAACAATTAAAATATTCTCTTTTTCATTATAATCTAAACTTTGAATATCAGGAATATCAATATAAAAATCTTTCAGCGAAACGCCCGTTTTCGTGTCCCATATTCTAAAAAAATTATCTCGCGACAATGTGAAAAATCTTGAACCGTCAGCAGAGAATTTAACACCATAAGTTCTTCCGATGGTTTCTTTTTGTTTTTTTATATTCAAGGAATCAACCCAACCGGAATAGTTCGTGACGTTAGTCTCAGAGATGCTGTCGCAGGCGAATAAACCATTTTCGACAGTGCCAGCAAATAGCGAATTACCTCGCTTATACAAAAGTTCAATCTGTTTGTTCATTAAAAGTGCATTATCTATTTGCGCCCACAAATTGCCGCCGTTGTCAGAAAAGAAAATTCCTTTAGGCGTAGTGGCAAGTAGTTTGTTGTCATCGTAAAGCAATAAATTTTTTATATTAAAAGAGGACAAACGGCGATTAAGTTTTGTCCACGTCTCGCCCATATCTTTCGTGGAGAGAATTCCCTCTTCATTAGTCCCCACAAATAAAGTACCACTTGTGGATAATTGTGCGCACTGAACGGGATTTCCAGCGAACTTGTCAGCCCGAATAGTATCTATTTTTTTTGTTTCAATGTCGTACGCATAGATATTTGCGGAGTCTTTGGCGAGCAGAATATTCTTATCTCTATTTAAAAATATGCTGTTTTGTAAATCACTATTTATCAAATTCCAACTTAACATTTCTTCATCGAATTTATACATTCAGTTGGAATTAATTCCATAAATATTGCTATCAGCTGCTTGCGTTATGCTTTGCAATGTGTCGGCTAAGCCGGAATTTGCAGCCACAAAGTCTGTGCTTGCTTTAATCTCACAAAAGCCAATTGGCAAATAATTGGTATCCTTATTGCGATGGATATATTGTTAAATATAGCACTGCGAATCCTCCATCTGTTCCTATACTCGCAACGCCTACCAATAATGCAATGAATGCACCAATAAATCCAACATTGCAATGGAATGCATCAAGTTATGCAAGTACTTATCGCGTCCAAACTTCCCTAATGAGTTCATTTGCAACATTGCTCAGCCATGACGTAGTAACTTCTACAAGCAAATCCTTAAGTGCTTTGGCAAACAACACACTACACTACTGGCGAGTAAAATCAATCAATGCGAGCGATTCTTCTGCTTGGTCGGCTGTTTGGAATTTTACTACGCTGCCGACAATTCACTCAGTTCCCCTCACTAAGGCTGGAATATGATTTCGGCAAACGTTATTCCCCAAAACACAGCGATGTCGTCAGTATTGTTGCCAATATTGACAAATATGAACAGAACCAAAAACCTCTACGGCGCTATGTATTATCCACCGATGGTTACGACACTTACTGACTGGAAATTGGCTCACGCTTATCAAATCCGTATGAATGCCGCTGCTACTTTGCCCATAACAGGCGCAGCAGTAGTTCCGGAAACTACGCCAATTGTTCTAAATCAAACTGGTATATATTGGCTGCCTTACTATCGCACAAGCCCAATGGCAACAGCCACAGCTTTGGCAACGATTTCAGGCAAATACCTGCAAATAAAAGATATACAAGGTCGCGTTTATCAACCACCATTTTCAATGTCGCTCGCACAATTAGCACCAAATAACGGCTACATCATTCGCATGAAAAATGCAACAGGAACTTTGACTTATCCAGCAAATGGAGCAATCAAATCCTCAGCAAGCCAAAGCGTGGAAATCATGGACCCGGCTGTATTTGTACGTGAGAACAACATCACAAGCAAAACAGCATTTATCGCACTCGACATAAATAACATCGAAGACGGTGATGAAATCGGCGTCTTCACTGAGGGTGGAATACTCGTTGGCTCAAGCGTTTGGCAGTATGGAATGCACGGCGTAGTCGTTTGGGGCGATGACGAATATACAAACGAAATAGATGGCGCCGCCGAAGGCGAAGCTCTGACGCTAAAAGTTTGGAGCAAAGCTACTAAAAACATCGGCGAAGTAAGCCAAATCGCACTAAGCGACATGACAACGAACGCACAAACATTCGATTTGACATACGAAACTGACGCAGTGAATTTGCTCAAAGGCGCGGCGGAAATGGATAATAACAGTAAGCAAATATCTATTTCCCCACAACCGGCAAACTCAGAACTACCTGTGAAATTTGGTGTTGCACCGGAACATGAAGTAAGCATAAAGATTTTCAATCAAGCCGGCAAGTTGAGTTTTGAAACAACGATGAGTGCAAGTTCAGGATTAATCAAACTAAACACCTCCGATTTATCGAGCGGCGTATATCAAATGCTGATTAGCGTTGGCGACAAAACATACAGCAAAAAGGTTGTTATCGTAAAATAGTTTTCAGTTATCAATAATCGGTTTCCGGTGAAGAAGGGAAGAATAACTTCTTTTTTTTCACCGAAAACTGAAAACCGATTACCGAAAACTTTCTTCCCTGAAACCTGTTACCTGCCACCGGTTACCTATGTATTCCGCGAGTGGAGTTTCTGATGAAATCAATGCAGTGCTGCACTTCGGGTGAAATCGAGGGTCTTTTCAAAAATTTATTGATGCCGTCGTTGTTGTTTAAGCCGGAGAAAAGTACGGTATCGTAAAAATCTTGAATTTCTTTGACAACACTTTCTTCGATACCGCGGCGGCGAAGTCCGACCTTGTTTACTTTTTCTACGCGAGCCGGGTCTCGTCCGATGAGGACATAAGGCGGTACGTCCATAACAATTTTGACATCAGCGCCAATCATCGAGTGGCAGCCAATCGTACAGTATTGGTGAACTTTTGACATGCCGCCCAATATAACCCAATCTTCCAAGTGGACGTGTCCGGCGATTTGAGCCACGTTTGCCATTACGACGTTGCTACCGACGCGGCAATCGTGAGCTATGTGGCTGTATGCCATAATAAGGCAGTCGTCACCAACTTTTGTTACGCCCGTCGCATGCGTGCCGCGATGCACTGTTGAATATTCTCGAAGAGTAGTTCTATTGCCGATTTGGGTAAGCGTCATTTCGCCAGTGAACTTCAAATCTTGCGGTTCGGTGCCAACGACTGCGCCCGGGAAAAGCCTGCAATCACTGCCGATTGTAACGCCAGAATCGACAAAATTGCTTGCGAAAAGTTTTGTGTTGTCGCCGATTTTGGCGCCATCATTTACTATGCAAAAAGGTCCTATATCTACATTTTCCCCCAATTGTGCTTTTGACGAAACAACTGAAGAACTATGAATTGTAACTCCCATAAAAATACTATCCTTGATTAATGCCTACTTTGGCGGCTTGAAATTCTGCTTCGGCGACCATGACGCCATCAACATAAGCAGTACCCTTGAAAAAAAATGTGCTTAATTTTTTGGAAACCAGCTCGACTTCCATTACTAATTGGTCTCCGGGTATTACGGGGCGACGGAACTTAGCGTTTTTAATGCCCATGAAAAATAATAATGTTTTGCCCTTTTCGTGCTCTTCGAATTGTCGCCAAACGATAAGTCCGCCCGTTTGAGCTAATGCTTCGCAAATCAAAACGCCCGGCATAACGGGTTTCTCCGGAAAATGCCCTTGAAAAAATGGCTCGTTAAATGTCATATTTTTATAGCCGATGATGCGATCGTTTTCGGGGCTTAAATATATAATTCTGTCGATAAGCAAAAATGGATAGCGGTGAGGCATGATTTTCAGCAAACCATTGATATCCATAACGACTTCGGTAGCTTTTGCAGGGTTCAACCTGTTTTCTTTGACTTGTTCCAAAAGTTTAGTACGCAAAAGCTTAGCAAATTCAAAATTTGCAGCGTGTCCGGGACGGGCAGCCAAAATCTGTGCTTTGATGGGCGCCCCGACTAATGTCAAATCGCCTATCATATCGAGTAATTTGTGGCGTGCCGGCTCGTTTTTAAAGCGAAGGGATGTATTGTTCAAAATGCCGCCGTTTATAGCTTCGGCGGGATCCAAATCGAGATTAAATGTTTCTTTTATCCATGATTTTTTTTCTGGCGAAAGTTCGCAATCGATGATAACGATAGCGCTTTCGAGGCTTCCGCCTTTGATAAGTCCTTGCTTGTAAAGCATTTCTATTTCAGTCAAAAAGCAAAAAGTACGAGCTGGCGCGAATTCTTTTTCAAATTCTTTGTCCATATCAAAAAGCCCTGTGTGCTGGCTGCCCAATGCTGGATTAAAGTAATCAACCATAACCGTAATGCGGTAATCGTCATTCGGAAGTGCCACTATATCGATATGTTTATCTTCGTTTGTATATCTGATCGTCTCGTTAATTACCAAATACCTTCTTTCGGCTTCGAGTTCCTGAAAACCAGCTTTTTTGAGTGCTTCGACATAAGGAGTAGAGCTGCCGTCAATGACAGGCGGCTCGTTTGCAGAGAGTTCAATCATGCAATTATCTATGCGCAATCCAGCCAAAGCTGCCAAAACATGCTCAACGGTATGGACTCTAATGTCGCCAATGCCAAGCGTAGTGCCACGAGACAAATCAACAACGAAATCGACCAAAGCAGGTATTTCTATGCTGTCCGGTATGTCGGTGCGGATGAATCTATATCCATAGTCAGCGGGTGCAGGTTTGAATGTGATTGTCGATGGATTGCCAGTATGCAAGCCAATGCCCGAAAATGATATTTCGTTTTTAATAGTACGTTGTTTTTCCATCTATGCTTTTCTTAAAATTAATATACTTTTTATTGAATGCTTTACAAAAAATAACAACAAAAATACGCAAATGAAAGCGAAATTCAAAAGAAAAAGTTATTTCAGTTTCCACAGCTGTTTTTACATTTATATAACATGAAAAAATCATAAGACTGCAAGACTGTATGCAAGTAGTTTTTTTATAGCCTAAAGCCCAACGCATAATGCATAATCCACCTCACCCCGACCCTCTCCATAAATGGAGAGGGAGGAAGAAGCCCTTGTTGTAATTCGCCAAGAACCTCACCCCGACCCTCTCCATAAATGGAGAGGGAGGAAGAAGCCCTTGCTTAGTCGCAACTTACGTAGCTATTTCTTAAGGTTTTTATTTCTCCCTCTCCAATGTGGAGAGGGCCGGGGTGAGGTTCTTTAATGTGCCGCCAACGAATCAGGGCGAACGCCGTTCGCCCCTACGGAAACCTTCTGTTACTGACAACTGGAAACTGGAAGCCTTCTTTCCTACAACCCACCGACTAATGCCTAATGCCCAATATAATTCTTTGTTTTCTCGGAAAAAAATCGTAATATTGCTATTTGTATTTTTGTTCAAAATTACAAAAAGTATGATTGTTTTCAATAACAAATTATAAGAAATCTAAATATGTTTAAGACGTTTCCTGAAAGATTCACATATCCCGATATAGAGCATGCTATATTGAAATATTGGGATGAGAATAAAATATTCGATAAAACGCTTTTGGAGCCACAAGGCAAGAAAGTTTACAGCTTTTATGAAGGGCCCCCTACTGTAAACGGTAAGCCGGGCATTCACCACATGATGGCTCGCACGATAAAAGATACCATTTGCCGCTACAAAACTATGAACGGATACTACGTCCGCCGCCAAGCAGGCTGGGATACGCATGGTCTGCCCGTAGAAATAGCGATGGAAAAGCAATTAGGCTTGAAAGATAAATCCGAAATAGAAACCTACGGCATGGAGGCGTTTAACGCACAATGCAAGGACTTTGTCTATAAAAATATCGAAATGGACGACGGCTGGAGCACCCTGACTCATCGCATGGGCTATTGGGTGGATATTTCGACTGCCTATATCACTTGCACCAATAATTATATCGAATCTGTCTGGTGGGCGCTTAAAACATATTTCGAGAAAGGCTTGATTTATCGGGGATTTAAAGTCGTTCCGCAATCGCCGACAATAGCAACGCCGCTCAGCTCGCATGAGCTTTCGCTGGGCTACAAAGACGTCCGCGACCCGAATTGCTTTATAAAATTGAAAGTTACAGATTCAAAAATAAAAGATATTATCGGCTCTGAAATACTCGTTTGGACGACTACGCCCTGGACTTTGCTTGCAAATGTTGCAACTGCTGTTGGCGAAGATATAGACTACGTCCACGTTCGCAACACTCGCAAAATCGCCGGTGCTGACCAAAGCGATAATCTTATTTTGGCTAAAGCACGCCTCAGCGTTTTAGATGGCGAATATGAAATATTAGGCGAAATGAAAGGCGCAGACCTTTTCGGCACACGTTATGAGCCGATATTCCCATATCTCGATATTGACTTAGAAGAATATCCACAAGCATTTACTATGCTTTTGGGCGATTTCGTTTCTACCTCCGACGGCTCGGGCATTGTTCACTTAGCTCCTGCTTTTGGCGAAGATGACTACGAAATGAGCAAAAAAAATAAAATTCCTTTCATGCAGCCAGTTACTCCCAACGGGCATTTCACAGAAGATATGGGCGAATTTGCAGGGCGCGCAATTAAAAACTTTACTTATGAAAATTATAAAGAGGAAGGCGCGGACAAGGATATAATTATCGCACTCAAATACGCTGGAAAGATTTATCGCGCCACGAACGATTACTTGCACAGCTACCCGCATTGCTGGCGAACAGGCAATCCGATTATGTACTACGCTCGCGAAAGCTGGTTCATCAAATCGCCGGCTTACAAAGAGCGAATGATTGAGCTGAACAAGGAAATTAACTGGCAACCAAAGGAAATCGGCGAGGGACGCTTCGGCAATTGGCTCGAAGAAGTCAAAGATTGGAACTTGTCCCGCGACCGCTACTGGGGAACACCGCTTCCGATCTGGGTAAATGAAGACGACAACACAGACTTTTTCGCCGTTGGGTCAATCGAAGAGCTTCGCGACGGATTTATAGAGCATTCGGACGGCAATTTGGAACATCTCCGCTCGAGCGATGCCGAAATCGACTTGCACCGCCCGTTCGTTGATAAAATTATTTTCCAAAAAAATGGAAATATATACCGTCGTGTGCATGAAGTAATCGATGTGTGGTTCGATTCCGGTGCTATGCCTTTTGCCCAATTTCACTATCCATTTGAAAATGAGGAACTGTTCAACGAGCAATTCCCCGCTGATTTCATCGCCGAGGGCATCGACCAAACTCGCGGCTGGTTCTACACGCTGCATAATATTGCTGTCGCTTTGTTCGACAAGCCAGCATTTAAAAATATTATCGTCAATGAATTAATACTCGACATGCACGGCTTGAAAATGTCTAAATCCAAAGGCAACGTAATCGATCCGTTTGAAATAATGGATAGATTAGGCGCCGATGCCGTCCGCTGGTACTTGTATGTCAATAATCCGCCGTGGAAAGCGACTATGTTCAACGAAGATGACCTTTCCAAAACCGTCATATCGGACTTTTTCCGCTCGCTGACTAATACTTATGCGTTCTTTGCACTCTATGCCAATATCGATGGCTTTACCGGCACAGAGCCTGAAATCGCTTACGAGAAAAAGCCTGAAATAGATAGGTGGATAATCTCGAAAGCCAACAGCTTGGCGAAAAACTTTATCGAATTTATGGATGAATACGAGGTAACAAAAGCGATGCGCTCGGTTCAAGAGTTTACAATTAACGAGCTATCGAATTGGTACATCCGCCGCAACCGTCGCCGCTTTTGGAAAGGTGAAAAAGATGACGAAAAAATTGCTGCTTACCAAACGCTGAAGCAAGTTTTGAAAATCGTAGCGTCGGTTATGGCGCCAGCAGCACCGTTTTTATCGGAAGATATTTATTTGAAATTAAGAACCGAAGACGAGCCGCTCAGTATCCACCTTTGCCGCATGCACGAAGTAAAAGAGGAGCAAATTGATTTGGCATTGGAAGAAAAAATGTCGAAAGCGCAGCAAATCGTTTCGCTTGCTCGTTTTTTGAGAGAAAAATCTAAAATAAGAGTACGTCAGCCACTCCGTCGCATACTTTTGCCGGTGGATAATCCGCAGGAAAGGCGTGATATTCAATCGATTGCCGATATTATTATGGAAGAAATTAACATCAAAGCAATTGATTTCATTAACGACGATACGTCCTCGATAGTAAGCAAAAAAGCCAAAGGAAACTTTAAAACTATTGGGAAAAAATTCGGTAAGTCCACTCAAATAGTTGCCAATGCTATCAAAGAAATGACAAGTCAAGAAGTAAACGCACTCTCGCAAAATGGAACATTTGAACTTCGAGTTGATGGCGAAACGTATGAGATTTTGCCAGACGACGTAGAAGTTTTTAGCGAAGACATAGAGGGCTGGCTCGTCGCTTCCGAAAATGGCGTTACAGTCGCTTTGGATACTGCTCTCGACGAGGCGTTGCTTCGCGAAGGCTTGGCTCGCGAATTCGTCAGCCGCTTGCAAAACCTTAGGAAAAGCTCGGGATTAGAAGTTACCGACAGGATTTCGCTACGTATAAATTGCTCAGAAGACGTCAAAAGCAGCATTGCAGCGATGGAAGATTATATAAAGAACGAAATTTTGGCAGATAGTTTGGAATTTGTTGCTGAGCAAAAAGATTTCGAGATTGTAGAAATTGAAGAGCATGAATTATTTGTTGAAATTAATAAAAAATAGAATTATTTTAAAATAAATATATATTTTTAAAATAAATGTATATGGAATTGCGTTTTTGAAATATTCTTAATCCGACCTCAAAACATTAGTGTTGAGTTCTGATGCTTTTTATCGAAGAATAGTAAATATATACCTAAAATAGAAAGGAAAATGACAATGGCAACTAAATCAAAAAATTCGACAGAAGAAGAAGAGCCCAAGAAAAAAGCTGCTTCAAAAAATGCAACTGCCCCTAAGGAACAAAAGAAAGCCGTTGCCGAAAATAATAATTTAAAAGAAGAAAAGAAAACCGATGAAGGTTCAAAAAAAAAGATAAGTCCGGAAAGCGCGACTCCGACGAAGGCGACGAAAAAAGAGACTCCAAAGACGGAAAGTCCAAAAAAGGAAGCTCCAAAGATGGAAAATCAAAAGACAGAGACGGCAAAAAAGGAATCTGTAAAAAAAGACCTTGCAGTGGCTGCACCAAAGACAAGTGCAAAAAAAGAGACCGCTCCTAAGCCCGAGAAAAAAGCTGATGCTGAGGTAAAGGCTGTGCCTAAAGCTAAAGAAGCTCCGGCAAAAGAAACTGTTGCAAAAGTTGAGATAATTGCCCCAAAAGCAAAAGAAGCAACTGCAAAAGTTGAGAAGGCTGAACCAAAAGAAACTGTTGCAAAAGCAGAGAAGCCTGAACCTAAAGCAAAAGAAACCGTTGCGAAAGTAGAGAAGCCTGAACCTAAGGCTAAAGAAACTGTTGCAAAAGCAGAGAAGCCTGAACCTAAGGCTAAAGAAGTGGCTAAGCCGCAGGTTAAAACTGAGGAAAAATTGGTGGAAGAAACCGAAAAAACTGTTCCTGTCGGAATGCCTATCGTCCAGCCCCAATATTCTGATGAAGAGCTTCTGGAATTTAAAGCAGTAATCGCTGACTCGCGTTTGGAAGCATTAGATGAATTAAGGATGCTTAACGAGCGGCTTGAGGATTTGACAAATTATGACTTTGCCGAAGAGAGCATGATTTATTCTATGCACATGGCAGAGCAAGGCTCTGAAGCTATGGAAAAAGAAAAAACTTATGCACAAATCCAAAGAATCAAAGATTACATCAAAAAGTTAGATGAGTCTTTGACGCGGATAAAGGACAAATCTTATGGAATTTGCCGCGTTTGCGGTATTTTGATAGCAAAGGAAAGATTGCAAGCCGTACCTGTTACGACGCTATCTGCATCGTACAAAATACATCAAAGATGTCCGGAAGACGGCATTGACAGAATCGAGCCTGTGAAACAGGCGTAAAAAGTTATCGGTTTTCGGTAATCAGTTTCCATGGTTATCGGTTTTCGGTTATCAGTTTCCAGTTATCGGTAAAGGCAAACAGGTATCAGGAAGAAAGGCATTAGGCTTTGGGCTTTAGGCAGTAGGGCGACCCCGTGTGTTCGCCCTTCTTGATTTTGGGGACTGTCTCATAGGTCATATTTTTTGATAAAGTGACTGATTAGACAGCCTCTCTGGAACATTCATCTTACCACAGCACAAAGCCCAAAGCCTACTTCCTGCCTTTACCGATAACTGGAAACCGTTAACCGTTAACCGCCAACCGATAACTGACTACTGAGAACCGATAACCTACTGCCACCTATTTATTTCTTTATTAATCAACATAAATTTTGTACATTTGTAATTATAGATGTATTGATTTGTTAATTAATTGTTATGATTGAAGCCGTAGTCTTGTGAAAACGGTTTAATTAACAAATAAAAATGGTTGTGAATGATATGAAATATATATTAACATTTTTAATTTTGCTGGGTTCTGTCTTTGGTTTAAAAGGCGAGCCTGCGAACAATTATAAATACTCTGCTTACTCGGGCAGGCATTTTTATATTAGCTTTATGCAAAATGAAATAGCTCTAAGTTGGCAAAACGACAAGGTTTTACTGCGTGTTTTCATAACGGCTGTAATCCCTACGAAATATGAAATAAAGATACCCGGCTTCGAAACTGTTACGGGCGAGCTACAAGCGAATGACGTACATGAAATAGAAATTCCATATCAAATGGAAATGATTGAATCTGAGGTGCCGCGAGCGCGGGCGATTGAAATATCCTCCGATTTGCCGGTCAGTGCTTATTGCTTCTCGAGCAAGATTACTACAAGCGAAAGTTACTCGGCTATACCGATTTCTCGCTGGGGAACTGAATATGTCGTTATGAGCTATCCGAATGATCAGTATGACGATCCGGAACGATGGAATTTGGATTCACTCGAACGCTTTGTGCCTCGTTCAAGTGAATTTTTAGTAATGGCTGCTTATGATTCTACCGTTGTAACGATGACGCCACGAGCCGTTACCAAAGGCGGAAAGCAAGTCGGTCAAACGTATAACGTACTTTTGCAAAAAGGAGAAGTCTATCTGGTGCAATCATTTGCCGATGCACGCGGCAGGGCTGATTTGACAGGCACAATTGTTCGTGGAAACAAGCCGTTTGGCTTGCTCTCTGGGCACGTCCGCACAGCTGTTCCTCAAACCAATAAGTATCCATTTGATTCCAAAGACCATTTAATTGAAATGCTTCCGCCGACTTCAACTTGGGGCAAGTATTTTTGCACTATTCCGTTTGGTGTGAATTTTAAAGGTGATTTATTCAGACTTGCCAGCATACACCCAAATACAGTCGTAACACTGCAAAGGCAGGACGGGATTGAGGAAGAATTGTATCTATCCAACCCGGGCGATTGGGTCGAAGTTACTGACATAAACACTCCGGCGGTTTGGCGTGGCAACAAGCCCTTTCAATTAGTTCAATACATGCGCCATACAGGCGAATACGGCGACTCCAAAGAGTATGACCCGAGTATAGTCGTCATTCCGCCAGTCGAGCAGTACGTGCAAGATATAGTCTTTCTGACGCCGCGCAATTTCCAAGTGCAAGACCAGTACCGCGAGCATCGCGTCTCGCTTATAGCTGACGCACCTGCTTTGGCGGATTTATCTTTAGATGGCGACAAGGTGCAGGATTTGACAAATTTTTACTCGCAGCAAATTACCGGCACAAGCCTTTATTGGGGTTCGCTGGGTTTGAGCGAAGGGCGCCATCAACTCAAAAGTAGTAAAGGAAGATTTTCCGGTGTGCTTTATGCTTATGGTTTCCATGATTCTTATGCTATGGCTTTGGGCAATTCTCTGTCGAACCCGTTTCGCGAGGATTCAGTACCGCCGACGATTGTCGTAAATGAAAAATGCGGTTTTATAAATGGATTTGTCCATGACGTTCACGATACAAATTCGTCCGGCATTGATTTCGGTTGGGCAGTCAAATATCAAAATAACAATTATCAATGGGATATTCCACTTATAAGCGACACTGCTACGGTCGTTCGCTTTTCAGCAAGCCCAATAGATATTAATCAAAATGGAAATTTCAACATTGAATTTTATGATAAAAATAGCAATTTAACTAAATATTCTTTCCAATATCAGGGCATAAAAATTAATGCCCCGAAGGAAATGCTTTATCCGAATTTGAGCTGGGAAAAGGAAGAATGCAAGCAGTTCAAAGTATTTAATTTTGGCACAAGAAACATGACGCTGGATTCAATTACAATCGCTAACGAGCCACGTCTAAATTATACCACATCTCTAAGCTTGCCCGCTTTGATGAAACCGGGCGACACGCTTTATATTACGCTTTGCTTTAATCCCACCGGCGATTCGGCTACTCTTTTTACTGATCTAACCCTTCATTTCGATTGTGATTACAATACGAAAATTCAGGTAAAAGGAAACGTAAAAGCTCCGCAAATAGCTATCGGCGGACATGATTTTGGCGAAGTAACGGTCGGCGAAACTCGCTGCGATACCGTAACGATAGAGAATTTGGGCAATACTGATTTATTCATAGACAGCCTAATATTAAGCCAAATACTTCCTGAATTTACTTTCAATATAAGCGGCATATTGCCTATAAAACTTGCTTCAGGAGGTAAACTCCGCATTCCGGTTTGCTTTACTCCTTTTGATACATTGAACTACGAAATAAAGGTTTCTGCTAAAAATAATTTTGATTTGCTTAACGAAGGTATAGTAATGGGGCGTGGAATAGCTCCAAATATCAACAGCATTCGCCTTGATTGGGGAAATAGACGAGTCGGTACTCTGAACGATTCGCTCATGAGTTTTATAAATTCTGGCTCTAAAAAAGGTACTCTGATTTTCGATAAATTGATAACTGGCGATCCGGGCGACGATAACGCACTATTGCTGAAAAGTATTTCGACGGTATTGGATAAGGGCGAGAAGCTGCCGTTGTTATTTGTGTACAATCCAATAGCGCCCGTGCCGTATGAATTAATAGCTGAATTTACGACTGATTGGCTTTTGCATAAACCAATTACAGTTTATATAACCGGCAACGGCACACTGCCAACGATTGAGACTAATGATTTCCGTTTCGACACGACACGTATATTTAGTTCAGTCGATTCCAGCATGCTTGCTATAACTGCAGGCGGTAACGAGCGTCTTTCGATTGATAAAATGCAAACAATAGGCGGCGATTTGTCGTCATTCGTTATTGATTTAGCTACTTATGACAATATGAAATTGAATATAGGCGAAGAGCTTGTAATTCCCGTAACGTTTGCTCCAAATCGAGTTGGTGAGCATATTCTGCTGATAGAAGTGATAAGCGATGCCTTGCCTAATTATGAGCGAAAAAGAGATACTATTATAGTTAGTGGTTACGCTTTGCCAGCAGATACGATTGATTACTCATTTGAACTTAAATTGCCTTCGCTTTTTGCTTGTGTCGCCGAACAAGGCTATTTGGAGCTAAGCAATTTAGGCAATATCAATATTAATTTGCAAGAAATGATAGCGACTAAGACGCCAGATAATTTCACAGCCAATTTCAAAGATATTATAAATTTACCGATGCTGCTAAAGCCGGGCGAGACTGTTCGTTTCGATATGGATTTCTATGCTGAACGCGGTCAAGGCGGCAAACTGGGATTTGCTTTGCTTATAAATGATTCCATTCGTAAAAATATCGAATTCGACATAATGCCGATAGTTGCCACAATTGAAGTAAACGGGCCGGACTTGATGACGCTTACCGCAGGCGATACGATTTCGCTTACGTTGAGGGGCAATTTCCCGCACGCGGTTGATCCTCTTGTCGAAGGAAAGTTTGAGCTGGGGCTGGATAAATATTTTCTGGATCTACTAAATAAGAACGGAACGCTTTTGATAAGAAATTCCAATGAAGAATACAATGTTCCAATTAATTTTGTTCAAAACCGTTGGACAATAGTTTTTAATATGCCGAAGGATTTGTATGAGATAAATGAAAATACTGAATGGGAGACAACGCTCCGATTTTTAGCGTTATTATACGAAAAAGACACTGCTAATCTGGATTTCGGGCTGTTTTCTGATAGATGTTTCAATCCGGCAAAATTAAAAATTCCAATAAAATTATTGCATGTTTGTAATTTTCCCTTGCGTCCTATCAAAATTATTGCTAATTTACCATTTGTAGATATTGCACCTAATCCAATTAGTACTAAAATTGGTGTGGAGATATTTTTGACAGAAGATGATGAGGTAAGTTTGTCAGTCGTTGACGCTATGGGCAGACAAACGGAACTCGAACAAAATAAAACACTTACTCGCGGCAGGCATTTATTAGAATATAGCAGCGACAGGTTTGCATCAGGCATTTACAATTTGATTATGCATTCAAAACAATTAAAAAAGAATAAAATTTTTATTATTACTAAATAACAAGGGAATTATATGAAAAAACGTTTCTTACTGCTTGCTGTCAGTATTGCGGTTATTTCATCTATAACTTTATTTTCACAATCCACCCCAATCAATCCGACTATGGAGCCTTCACCGATTTTCATGGGACCGGTCTTTGGATACAATAAGTCGTTGCATAGTGTTGAACTGAAAACCTTTGCAAAGCAGCCAGCCTGTCCGACTTTCGTCGATGGTTCGGATAATGGTTTTTATGCCGGTCTATCGTTCGAATATATGCTTGGGGAAGTTGAAAATTCAAATTCATCGATTATAGCCCGCTTGCTCTACAATTCATTTCCGGCATACTTAGAGCAAAATGACAGAGATTACCCAACACGTATTGCTTACATCGACGGAAACGATACGGTGGATATTATCCAAAACACATCTGTTTTGCATACCAACGAAGTGAAATACAATGTCGTAACTTTTGAAGCAATGTACAAATTTAATCCTATCGCCGGAAGCGGTTTGGGTATAACGGTCGGTCCTACTTTTGATTTTGCTCTTGCAAAAACACAAGAACAACGCATGAATTTGGTAAAGCCTTTGAATGCTCAATTTAAAAAGCCAAGCCCTACATCACCGGACTACGACCCAACTTATCGCTACGAAAAAAATGATCGCTCCATAGTTATTAGCGAGGGCGATATTCCTAATTCGAGCGCATTTCGCTTAGGACTCAAATTTGGTTTGCAATACGAGATTTTGATGGGACGCGGCGGCATGTTTCTTGTGCCAGCAGTCTATTATAATTTTGGCGTAACTAATTTGGCAAGCGATTTCAATTGGCGTGTAAATGCCCTACAAATCGGCGCTGATTTAAGATTTTCTATCGACAGAATTTTCTAAGTACATCTTTACACATTTTTCTTCTAAAAAAGCCGTTCATATATTGAGCGGCTTTTTTTTGGCTTAGACAAGATTGAGCCACCTTGGAAGGCTTTGGGATTTGGATTGTAGGGACACAGCATGCTGTGTCCCTACTGCTCTGCTTCCATACTCCATGAGTAATATTATGGTAACAAAAGACGTCTTTAACGCTATTCTTTAACCTTTCATCGAAAACCGCTAACTGGTTAACTGCAACCAAGATGTGCCGCACCTCGAAGGCGTGGCACATCTGCATCAGTCCTGCCTTTTCACCGAAAAGCGACAACTAATTGACCTCTCCTCGACCCTCTCCAAAGGAGAGAGGGATAGATGCAGTTGTATTGTAATGACTTACGAGTTTTTCTTTATGTTCTTCTTTCCTTTTTTTTAAAAGGGGGATTGGGGGATTTCTTCTTAAAATCTTAATTTTTATAAATTTAACTAAATTGTACTTTAAAAAACACAAAAAACGATTTTACAAGGCAGCCTCGAGAAAGAAGTATCAAGCAATTTACCACTAAGAACCTCACCCCCAGCCCCTCTCCACTTTGGAGAGGGGAGCTAAAGAAGAGGAATGAGATTAATTCTTGCTTCCTCTCTATTTATGGAGAGGGGCGGGGTAAGGTTCTTAAATTTCGGTGAAAAAACTAATCGTCTATTTCTCCAGCAATATAGCTTTGACCAATCTTAAACTTGGTAGCCTCACGAAATATATACCCGCACCGAGAGAGTTTAAATCTAATTCTATTTGCGTATCATAAGTATTTGTGGACTTATTAGAAATTATACTATATTTATAGTTTTCTTTCTCATTACCGAAGGTGTCGTATATTGAAATTACATCGATTTTCTCGTCGTAACGAATTGTTAATCTCACTTTGCCTTGGCTTGGGTTCGGATAAGGTACTGAAACGTAAGTATCGAAATCAGTTGTAGTTAGGTTTAATTCTATTTCGCATTTAGTATCGCTTAAGTAATTATTCGGCTTGCCTTCGGCTTTGAGCTTGATTAACAGCTCGTTGCATTTGGCGCCGATATGTATGGAATCACGCCCCGTGCCTAAATGATTAGGCATATAAACCACTTTTAGGCTGACGGTATCTATAATGCTCCCCGATAAAAATACAATAGAATAAGGTGAAAAAAGCCTTAAATTTGTAATAAAAAAAAGGAGCAGAAAAATGAAACAGCAACGCAGGACACACAGTCCGGAATTCAAAACGAAAGTAGCATTAGAGGCACTAAAAGAGCGCAAGACAATAAGTGAGATAGCCTCAGAATATCAGGTTCATGCGAACCAAGTAGCGGCGTGGAAGTCGATGAAATACGAGTGTGTCTATTTGAGTGAATTCAAGGATGGCGCTGAGCTATACAGGGTATTGGAAGAATATATCAACTTTTATAATAACGAAAGGATACATCAATCACTGGAATATCAAACTCCAGCAGAGGTATATTTCAAAAAGGACGAGCCGGATAAGCCAGAGCAAGTCATGGAGCAAACAAAAGCAAGTTGAATTAATTTATAAAAATATCTGAGATATTTTCATAAATTACGAAGAACCAGCAAAGAAATGTATTGTGTTAATTTAATTAAATTAGTATATTTGTTGTATTAAGAATGGGGAGCAGTATTTAGTGCTGCTACAAAAAATGGGGGAATTTTGTAAGGTTAGAACTAAGGATATATCTCTCGATGGTGCAGTATTAGACGACAATTTAATTGATTTGCAATTCGGTTTGGATTCCAAAATAGTGCGAATAGAAGACGATAAATTTGTAATTGCTTATACGGAAAGAAATGAATCAAGCAAAACTTTTGTAAAAGTAATAAAGTTAAACACAAATGGAGAGATACTGCATTCAGGTTCTATTGCAGTTTCCGAACAAATGCTTGAGCTAAATAATTTATCATTGGCAGAAAACGGGGAAATTGGCATAGCCTCTGTTTATCCTACTTATGACTGCTATTGGAATTTAGTATTTTCAAGTTTTACTTCAAATTTGGAGAAATTA